>CAZWDH010000151.1:3119-16382 GCA_964632865.1 uncultured Nitrospiraceae bacterium | reverse complement strand
GCATCGGCCAGCCGCAGTTGGACGTCTTGAAAGAGTACATCTGCTGCGGCGGCTTCGTGTTGATGGACGAGTGCGCGTCGCCCCGCCGCGCGGATGATTTCTACCAGAGCAGCTACCTCGCGCTCGTCAGCATGTTTGGCCAAGAGGCTGTGCGTCCCATTCCGGAAGACCACGAAGTGTACCGCAACGTCTACGACATCAGCCATCCGAACTTCCAGCGCTGGCAACGTCCCGGCGGCGCCAGTCCCGGCAACGTCGGCTTGTTTGTCGGCGATCGACTCGCGGCGGTGCTCTGCGACTCCGACATTCATTGCGGCTGGACGGACCCCCGCGACTCCTGGGGAAAACGCGCCTACCACGAGGAAGGCATCAAGACCGGCATCAACATCGTGGCGTATTTCCTGAGCCATTGACGCAGGCGGAGATGCAGCCATGCAAAAACGACACGAAGAGCTGACGCGACGTGGTTTCATGGGCCGTGTCGCCGCGGTATCCGCCGCTACGGCCGGGCTGGCCGGTATCGTCTGCGCGGAACAGTACATCCCGGGCGACGTGGACGACTACGATTTCCTCATCGCCCGCGTGGGCAACAACAATCCGGATTGGGAGTATTTTCCCGGAGGCGACAAGAATCTGCTGGAACAGCTCAGCCACGTACTCCGCATCAAAGTCAAAATCCAGCCCAATACGCGCGATGAGAACCCGGAACGCGGCAAGCCCGAACACTTCAACGCCATGGTCGACCTGACGTCCATCGACGATCTGCGTAAGTTTCCGTTCCTCTTCATGACCGGCATGGGCGTTTATCGACTGGGCCAGAAGCAGACGGAGAACCTGCGCGAGTATGTGTGCAGCGGTGGATTCGTTTTGATGGACGAGTGCGCCCATCCCGGCCGGGCGGATGATTTCTATCAAAGCGCATACCTCTCCCTGGTCAGCGCATTTGGACAAGAAGCCATCCGGCCGATCCCGGAGGATCACGAAATCTATCGGAACGTGTACGACATCAGCCAGCCCAACTATCGCCGCTGGGTGCGTACCGGCGTGCCCAGCCCCGGCAACGTCGGCGTGTTTATCGAAGATCGCCTTGCGGTCGTGTTGTGCGACGCCGATATCCACTGCGGCTGGACCGACCCGAGAAACTCCTGGATCAAACGGGCTCCTCATGAAGAGAGCATCCGAACCGGAATCAACATCGTGGCCTACGCCCTGAGCCACTGACGCGAGGCGTTGCAGATATGAGACTACTCATGATCGCCCTTACAGTGTCGCTTGCAGCCGGCGCCACGTTCTGCGTTCACGCCGAATCGTTGTCCGGTACCGTGACGTATACCGACGGCTCGCCCGCGGGCGGCGCCGTTGTCTACGCGCTGGACGGGCGCAAGCCTTTCACCGTGAACAACAACATTGTCATGGTCGGCGAATCGGTGCCCCGCGCGCTGACAGATCGCGAAGGCCGGTTTGCGTTCGATGGGGACGTCGCCGGCGCTGTCTGTCTCCTCGTCCAGGATATGCAGGATGTCGTCGCCGTTGTGGAGCTTGATGGGGCCAATCAACCCTTGGCAATCACTATGGAGTCGCCCGCGCGCGGCGAGGTCCGCGTGTATCGAGGTTCGAGTCCTTCGCCCAAGGAGAACCTGACCTTGGTTAGAAACACACCGATGCCGTATCTCCGATTCGTGTATACCGGTAGGTCCAACGCGGACGGCCTGCTCCGCCTCCCCGCGCTTTCGCCCGGAGACTACACCGTGACCACATGGGAAGACGTCCCGCAGGTCGGCTGCTGCTTTCGAAGCGTGGTTACCCGTTCGAAGCAAGTAAGTTTGCCGTCCGATACGAATACAACCGTCGAACTCGGCGGCACGGACCTGCCCCAGGTCTCCGGCACGGTCGCAAGCACCGACGGCGAACCCCTACACGGCGTTTGGGTGCGGCTGCTTCCCAAGGGAGCGGATTCGCTCGATCCCGATGCCATCGTGCATTCCGCGGTGACCGAACGCGACGGATCCTATAGTGTCTATGACGTGCCGCCGGGCGACTATGAAGTCCGTTGTTTCCGCCGCCTCGCTTTGAACGACGGGGGGCGAACGCTTGAATCCATCTCCGAGTTGCGCGTCGCCCCGGCGAATAAGCAAGTGCAATTCGACGTCGCCATCGACCTGGCGCCCTTCATGCCCCTCGAACCGGGTCAGCCCGCACCGGACATCACCGGCACCACCCTCGACGGGCAGACCTTCGCGCTGGCCGACCAGCGAGGAAAGTACGTGGTCATCCACTTCTACGCCGGCTGGTGCAAGCCCTGCGTGGAAACCATCGATTTCTTCGATCGATTGACGCCGGAACTGGGAGGCACTTCCGGCGTGGTGGTCCTCGGCATCAGTCTGGACGAGAGTGAACAGGAGGCCCGTGACTTCGCGCAGCAGAAAGGCCTCGCGCATCCCGTGATTTACGCCGGATCCTGGTCCGTCAATCCCATCCGCAAGGACTACCGCGTCGTGAACATTCCCACGACCGTCATCATCGGTCCCGACGGCGCTATCTCCCAAATCGACCTCCACGGAAATGTCCTGCTGGACTACCTCCGCAAACGCCTGGCCAGCGCGTCCTGACCATGCCATCGGTTCGTACTCGGGTACGAAGCTTTCCGGAAATCCCCTTTCGCGTGGACCCAAGTAGGCACGAATCGCACTAAGTTTGGCGCCGACCGCTTGGACAGCAGTGAGGGTACAGAGGCGGCACAGACCGGTGCCGCAGCTCGGAGCGACACCGGTCTGGCCGTTGGATGGGAGAGGAGCCGATTGACTACGAGGGTTCGCCGCTCGGCCTTGCGTCCACGCGTTTCAAGGGTGGCGGCGTGGGTGCCTTAGGCTTCCTCGCAAAAACTTCGTCCCAGTTCACGTCGGCGGTGACTTTCATCAACACGGCGAGCGTGACCACGGAGCCGATGGCGACGGTCAGTCCGGTGATCCCTTCGAGGAAGAAACTGTACGAGAAGAGGACCAGGAAGAAGACCTGCCCCGCGATGGCGATCCTCCAGGGGAACTGCCCTTTCAATGCGGCCGACAAGTAAGTCGTGACCAATCCCACCGACACGACGGCGCAGATGACGAAGGCGATGTGGATGCTGATCACACCCACAAGGTACGCCAGCAGCAGGTGGAAGGCGAAAAATCCCGCCGCCACGAAGAGGTAGTGCATAGGGTGAATGTTGACCTTGTAGAGGATATTGATGGTCGCCACGAGGACGAAGAAGAACAGCAGACAGACGGGCGCGAAGAAGGTGATGCGCGATGTCAAGGGTCCGGGGTTCAGCTTTTCCGGAATGATCACCCCGATGGTTTCCCGTGTGATCAGATCGGTCGCGTTCCAGGTCAACTTCATTCCCGAGTCGGTTCGCTCCGTGGTCATCGGCGAGAGGCATCCATCAGGATAGTCTACGTCGCGGAAATTCGTCGCGACGGTCAGGTCAAAATTCTGTACGCGCCCCGAGTTCACATCGGGAACGTATCGCCATTCGCGGATGCCGCGGGTCAGATATTTGACATGAAACGTCGCACTTTGGCCCGGTGTCAGTTCGATCATCTCCCCTACGCCTTCCGTTGTGTTGATGGGAGATGTGACCGGCTCGTCGTCCAGCGTCATCTCGAACGCGTCGTAGGTTCCGTTCTGCGCGGGAAACTGAAAGTGAATGCGCACTTTCTGCGCGACGGTTTCGTCGTTGGTGATGGTGTAGGTGCCGTCAAAATTGCACACGTAGGTTGGATACCAGATGAGTCCCTTCTTCCGATAATCCGAGGTGAGCGTGACGTCGATATCGTTTTGTTTTGGGATTAGCCACCGCACCTGATCGCTCCCGGGAATTTCCACGGCAAGTGAGGGGGCCTGCTGCAGCAGGGGAGCGCCCCACAGCGCTTGCACTTCTCCAGCCAAACGTCCCCCGTACTCTTCTGACCGCATCGTCGTCGTGACCCCGAGTGTCCACCAGCCCACGCAGGCCAAGGCGAAGATGGCGCCTATCGCAACTATCTTTCGTGCACTCATTGCAAACCTCCTATTCAGGACTCCGTAACTTCGGAAATACCGGTGTCTTTAGCGCTTCTACTCGACCGGCTCTTTGTAGGACACGGCCAGCGCCATGCCTTCGCCTTTGTAGAAGGCGCGGGAGAAGAAGTGCCGCGCGCCCACGAACTCGGCGGGGATCGGCCATTGCTCGCCCTGTGCCGGGCTTACCGGGCCTTCCATCGATAGCAGTTCCACGCGCGAGGGCAGGGCAATCCCGATGCCGATTTCCTGCGACGGCAGGCCGGTTTCGGGTACGGTTGCTTCCAGCCGTCCGTGGAGTCCGAGTTTTTCTTTCTCTTGCAAAAAGGCCAGTTCCACGTGCGACGGCTGCCCACTGTCGAGCGGAATCATCCAGGTATCCTCGTCGCCGCCGTAGACCTTCTTCTTTGCGCCGTTCACCGTGAGGGACCAGATCTCGGCGCCGGGCACGGCTTTCAGTTCCAGGCGCGGTCCCACGTCCGGCGGCACGTCAAGCACCAGCACCGAAAGCACGTTTCCGTTCTCTTCGAACGAGACGAAGAGATACTGCGAATCGAGTACCGTCGTCGGCGTACTCACGGGCTGGAAACGGGAGGAAGTGAGGGTGACGGCGTTCTCCGCGGGCACGTTCGCATAGAAGTGCGCGCCCGCAGCGGCCGCACGTAGCTCTTCCCGCACGCGTTCGATGGGGATTCTCGTAACGAGTCCTTCCGCTGAAGCGGTGACCTGCCCGTCCTCCGGTTCATCCAGGACGAAGCGGCCCTGTTGCCCGCCGTTTCCGTCGATGGTTGGCAGGCGCAGCGTGACCGGTTCTCCGTTGTCGGGCACGTCGATGGCCCATTCGACGGAGAAAACCGCGAATTGCTCCTCGGGGAACTTCAATTCATACCGGCCGTCGCCGAGTTCGCGGATCGAAGATGTGCGAAGCGACGACGCAAGAAACTTCGCACCCTCCGGCGCCTGAAGGTTCAAGGACTTCGGTACCGCGCGCTCCGGATAGAAGTGGGTGGTCAGGAAAGTCCGGCCGCGCTGCGCCGAAATGCGGGAGAGGGTGTCGACCTGGATGACGGTTGCCGCTTCGAGTCGCGCCGTGTCCACGTAGCGCAGGGTGAGCTGGGAGCCGGCGGAGAATCGGTAGACGCCGCCGGCATCGGCGATGCCTTGGGCTTCCAAGAGTTGAAGGCCAGCGGGCGCGTCGATTTCAAGGGCATTCTGAAGTGCCCGCGGTATGGGCACGTTGATGCGCTTCTCGCCTTTGTCTTCCGTCGCCTGGGCCAACAGCCGGGCCACGAGTTGAAACGCCACGCCCTCGCCTTCGGGCAAGATTGCCGTGGTTTCGAGGTCGGTTGGTGTCATGATGGTGCCGCCGGTAACTTGACTGACATTGGTAACCACCGCGCCTTCTCCGAAAAGCGGAATCGGCGCGGGGTCGCCGGACACGGAGCGTCCGGACACGAGTACATCGACCTCGGCGCTGTCGGGCAGCAGGCGGACGACGTATCGCGCTTCGTCGATGCTGTACACCTGCGGCTCCTTTTCGAGGGACTCCTCGAACTCGCGCTCCATCTTCTCGCGATACAGCGTCTTGAGTTCCTCCCAGGGGACCAGCACGTTGTCCTGTGCCTGTCCCGGAGCCGCCGCAAACAGGATTGCAGCTGCGAACACTACAAGCTTCATACCGGCGCCCTCCTCTCCCGCGAACCATTCGCGTGAATCTTCCGGATCGTTCTTTGCATCTGCAGGTACTATGGACCCGGTGCGTGAAGAGAGGTTGAAAGGAATGTGAAATCGGTGAGGAGATTTGTGCGGGGATGTGCGGCGCCGCCGAAGACCGCGCTTCGGTAATCGTACTGCCGTAGACGCAGTGTCTTACAGTGGACGCACACGGAATCTTCGGATCGCCTACCTGCTTGGTGACCATGTTCCCTGCGCAGGTCCTTTTGAGTTCCCCCGCTTTCAAATGGTAAGCTTCATCGCTGTTTCAGCGGCGGCCCGTCACGGGTTTGCGCCGTTCACAACGCGGATTTCAAGACTCGTAGAGATATCCGCGAGCGATTTTCTGGAGGGGAAGGGGAAACCATGGCTACATACAAGATCGCGTTGTTTCCGGGCGACGGTACCGGACCGGAAGTGCTTCGGGAAGGCTTCAAGGTCGTCAGTGCTGCGGCCGGGCGGTTCGGCATCAAGCTCGAAACCCAGGAGTTCGATTTCGGCGGCGAACGCTACCTCAAGACGGGCGAGGTCCTGCCGGATTCGGCCATCGAAGAGTTCCGCCGCTTCGACGCGATCTATCTCGGCGCCATCGGCCACCCGGACGTGAAACCGGGCATTCTCGAAAAGGGCATCCTCCTCAAGACCCGCTTCGAGCTGGACCAGTACATCAACCTGCGCCCCGTGAAGCTTTACCCGACAGTGGAAACGCCGATCAAGAATAAGGGGCCCGAGGACATCGACTTCGTCGTGGTGCGCGAGAACTCCGCGGGCCTCTACACGGGTGTCGGCGGCGTCCAGCGCAAGGGCACGCCCTACGAGGTCGCCATTCAATCCATGGTCTACACGCGAAACGAGGTGGACCGCTGCCTCAAGTACGCGTTCGAACTGACCCAGAAACGCAACAAAGCCAAGACCCTCACCCTCTGCGGCAAGACGAACGTGCTGACCTACGTGTACGACCTGTGGGAGCGGGCCTTCCACGAAATGGGCGCGAAGGAATTCCCGGACGTCAAGCGCGACTACGCCCACGTCGATGCGACCACCATGTGGATGGTGAAGAACCCCGAGTGGTTCGACGTGATCGTGACGGGCAACATGTTCGGCGATATCATCACCGACCTCGGCGCGATGGTGCAGGGCGGCATGGGCATCGCCGCCGGCGGCAACATCAACCCGAAGGGTGTGTCCATGTTTGAACCCATCGGCGGGAGCGCGCCGAAGTACACGGGCATGAACGTCATCAATCCGCTGGCCTGCATCTTCGCCGGTCAAATGTTGCTCGATCACCTCGGCGAAGCGGAGGCCGCGGCCTGCGTCGAGAAGGCCTGCGTGGCGTTCCTCGAATCCGGCCAACTGCCGGGTTTGTCCGCCAAGGAAATCAAAGACGGCGGCATGACGACGACGAAGATCGGCGACGCGATTGCTGAGTTGACGGCAACTGTTTAGGGAGATCGATGCCCCAAATCCGAAGCACGAAATCCGAAACAAGCACGAATGACCGAAATTCTAAGGACCGAAACGTTGCTTAGCGCGACAGTCCCGTTCACCAAATCGACCTGAAGGCCTGCGAACAAGCCATACACGCGAGACTCGCCGGAATGACAACGGCGCCGTTCGCCGTATCATCCCCGAAAGGGGTGAGTCGTGTTAGCTTGGAACGGCCGCACGCTGGTGTGCGTATTAGCCCCGCAAGGGGCAATCCGTGTTAGCTCGGAATAGCTACACGCTGTTCTCTGCATTAGCCCCGGAGGGGCGCAAGGTTGTAGCCCAGGCTGGAGCGAGGCACGAGCGGAAGCCTGGGTCCCAAGGTCATTCTCTCGATCAAGCCCTGTAAGGGCGGAAGAAGCTGAATTGCGTCAAGGTGATTCCGATCGCCTCGACCTAGATTACGATCTTTTGAATTTGGAACATTAGGATTTGTTTCGAATTTCGTGCTTCGTATTTTCGCATTCTCCAACGGGTGGATGTTTACGGACGTCCGCCCGTGTGACTTGTAAGGGAGTTGGCATGTCGAAAGCATTCGTTATCGCAGTACTCGAAGGCGACGGAATCGGTCCCGAGATCACGGCCGAAGCTGTCAAGGTGCTACGCGCCGTTGAAGCGTCGACCGATGCAACGTTCGAACTGGTCCATGCGCCCTTCGGCGCCCAGGCCTACTTCGACCACGGGCACTCCTTTCCCGAAGCCGCGATGGAGGCCTGCGATCGTGCCGACGCCATCCTCAAAGGGCCCATCGGGCTGGGACACGAGGAGTCCAAACGGATTCCGGTCGAGGAGCGCCCGGAACGCGGTGCCCTGTTGCCGCTTCGCAAACGGTACAACACCTTCGCCAACTTCCGCCCCGTCTATCTCCCGCCGGAGCTGGCGTTCTTCTCGCCGTTGCGTCCGGAAATCGTGGGCGACGGAATCGACATCATGATGATCCGGGAACTCGTCGGCGGCCTCTACTTCGGAAAGAAGGAAGAAGGGACGGATGCGAAGGGCCTGCGTTACGTCAAGGAGACGCTCGAATACGACGAGAACGAGATCCGGCAGATTCTGACGGTGGCCTTCGAGGAAGCCAGCAAGCGGAAGAAGGTGCTTCACAACGTTCACAAAAGCAACGTGCTCATGTCCAGCGTGTTGTGGAACGTCATCGGCGACGAGGTGGCCCGGCAGTATCCCGACGTGGAAGTGAGACACGTCATCGTTGACGCCGCCGCGACGGCGCTGGTCTTGAACCCGCGGCAGTTCGACGTGATGGTCATGGAAAACATGTTCGGCGACATCCTCAGCGATCTTGGCGGTGGCCTGCTGGGTTCGCTCGGGTTGATGCCCTCGGCGTGCATCGGCGCGGACAAGGCCTACTACGAACCGTCTCACGGGTCCGCGCCGGACATCGCGGGGAAAGGCATTGCGAATCCTTATTCCATGATCGGGTCCGTTGCGCTCATGCTGGAGAAGAGCTTCGGCATGGAGGCAGAAGGCAAGCAGGTTATGGACGCCATGCGCGACGTCTTCGCGGCGGGCTACACGACCGCCGACCTGAAAGACCCCAAAGGCAAGCACCAACCCATAAGCACCAGCGATTTCGGCGACCGCGTAGTGAAGGCCTTGACGCAATAGTCTTGATAAGAGGATCTGTTGTCCACCGATTGCACCGATGGAAGAATGTGCTGAGATGACGGCGACAGTCATCACGCGTATCTGCGGGCCGCACCTACGAATCGCGACTGGTGTTTTATGAGCCCCGGCCAAGTCGATCCGCTCGACTCAGTCGTCCACCACTTGCCGCACCTACGAATCGCGGTTGGTTCTAACGAGCCCCGTACGGGGCGACCGATTGTTGCCCAGGGTGGAGCGAAGCGGAACCCTGGGTCAGCAGCTCCCGTTGTTCAACAAGCCCTGCAAGGGCGAAAGATACGGTTGTTGACGCACCAGGCTTCACACGCAGTGTTGAGGAGCTTTTAGAGGTATTTTTGAATCGGTGTAAATCTGTGTAACCTGTCAATGTTCCTTTCTAGTTTGCTTTACACAGTGAGGTGCGTTATGAAGCGTATGTTTCATGGTTATCTACTCTCCATTCTCGCGCTCGCCGCGTGGGGGCAGGACGCTTCGCCAAAGGCGGAGATCGATTGGCTCGACAAGGCTTACAGTGACGGACGGCACAACGCGTTCACCGATCTCATTCGCTGGAAGGATCACTACTACCTTTGCTTCCGGCATGGTGAGGCGCACAATTCCCTCGACGGCGAAATCCGCGTCATGCGCAGCGCCGACATGCGGACCTGGGAGCCCTGCGGCACACTCGACACGGCAGGCGACGATCGCGATCCCCATTTCACCGCGACGGATGACGCCCTGTACGTCTACTTCGGCACCTGGGACCTCCGCCACATGGACGGCCACGCATTGCCGGACCGGCGGAGCGTGCGGTCCTACTTCGCCTCCAGCAGCGACGGCACGACATGGTCGAAGATTCAGGGCATCTACGAACCGGACTGGTGGGTGTGGCGCGTGCGCTATCTCGACGGCACGTTTTACGGGATCGCGTACACTGCGTATCGTCCCAAACCCGACGAGCGCGAGATGCAGCTCGTCGTCTCGGAAGACGGCCTGAACTGGACACTGAAAAGCGCGATCGCCAACCGCCGCCAACCCAGCGAGTCTGATGTGACGCTATTGGAAGACGGATCACTCTTTGTCGTCACACGCATGCAGGACGAAATCAATGAAGGCTTCATCTGGCGCAGCAATCCCGAACACACCGAATGGATCGGCGAGACGGTCGGCGACATCGTCCATTCACCTGCCCTGGCGCGATGGAAGGACCGGTTCTTCATCGCGGGTCGCAGCCGAAACGCCGAGCGCGCATGGGTCACGCGCGTGTGGGAGTTGATCGACGGCAAGGCGGTTGAACTGGTCACCCTGCCCAGTGGCGGCGACACGTCGTATCCCGGTTTGATTGTCGACCCGGCAACAGCGGACGCAGATCAGCCCGCCCTCTTCGTCTCCTGGTACTCCCAGCACGAAGAAGACCGGCAAACGAAAACGAGTGCGGCATCGATCTACACCGCGCGGCTACGGGTGGTTGAATAAGTACGTCCTTGCGTTCCGTTGCGACTATCGTTCCAGGCGCGCGTTGCCCCAGGTGGCGAGATCGTCGTAGTTGGAGTCGTTCGCGTTGGTGGTCTTCAAGGTCAGTAATTTCACACCCGCGACCGATACCTCGACCGGCAGCGGCGGATCGCCTTCCTTGCGCACGGGAGATTGATACAAGACGTTGCCGTCGCCTTCCACGACAAACGTGCAACTCCCCAGGACGGCGGGATCGGATTTGCGTTCCGCGGGGACGCCGTGCAGACCGACCTCCGCTTGGAAGGTAGTAAAGGCGCCGTCGATATCCAACACCACGTGCGCAGGCGCGTGGACGCCGATGCCACGGCTGTACGTCGTCGCGCCAATCCGTAGAGCCGGGTCTTCCGGCCAGCACGACTGATCCCAACCGAGTTGGAAGAATCCAACCTTGGAATCGATGCACCGGTTCCGAAGATCCGCGACGCCCAGCGTGTCGCCCTCCGGCAATGGGGGCAACGGCATGTCGAATGACTGCACCGGTAACAGCGTGACGATACGGCGATCGCGGTCCGCGTTGAAGACGGGATAGAAATCGCCCTGTGGCGCGGGGATCGATTTCGCATTGTCCGCGAGCAGCGCGTATTCCGCGCGAAGCCACGCGCCGATCTGGCCTGCGCCGCGTCCGGGCACGGTGATGTGGAGTTCATGCACGCCTGTGGGCACGTCGATCAAGGCCCACGCGTCCTGACGGCTTCCGCGCCGCCGTTCGTGAAACGCCACCGTCGACTCCACTCCGTCAATCGAAACGGCCGGCGCCTGAACCTCGCCGTGCGCCGGCAGCAGCATCAGTTGCACTTGCGCCGACTCGCATGACTCCGGCACGTCCACCGTGCCGTGCAGGACGATGCCGTCCGCGCCGTCATCCTGAAACAGGCGTCCCGCAGGCAGATCGTCCATGCGATCCGTATCGCACACGCGCGTCACGCCTTCTTCGTCCGCGGCCCAGCGCAGGCCTTCCGGTGCATCGGCGAATTGGCGCGACTTGGTGCGCACCTCCAGCAGCACCACGTCATAGTCGCGCAGGGGAATCGACACCGTCGCGCCGTAGTCGACTTGTCCGAGGCTTTCGCGATAGGGGTAGACGATTGTTGCGTACAGCGGTTCCGTGACGAGGCCCAAGTCGAGATGTTCATCGATCGCCAACTCGAAGGTGCGCGGTTCGATCCACGGGTTACGCAAGGCGATCAGGCTGCGTCCCCGTTCGTCGCCGTGGCTGTAACCGTAAGGCTGCCGTTGCGATGGCTCGCCGCCGAGCAACTGAAAATTGCGATAGAGAATGGCGTTGCGTTTCGTCCAGTTCGCCACGTCGCCGAGGAACTGCAATCCGCCGGGCGAATCATCCAGCACGCCGAGGTCGCTGCAGATGATGTGATTCGCCACGGCGCCGCGGCCCGCGAGGGCGAGGGTGTATTCGTCTTCCCAGCGCGCCGCCATGGATTCGCCCGTGACCACGACGCCGTCGATGAGGTGGTCGGCCCGCACCTGCGTGCCGTACAGGTCCTCCGCCCAGAGCGGGAACTGCCGCCGCAGGCGCCGGTGCTCCTCGAAGACTTGGATGTCGCGCACGGTGATCAACTCGTCGCGCAGCCACGGCGACGGAATGTCGCAACCCAGGGTGTCGCCCGCGACGGAATGGACGCCGTCGAGTTGCTTGAGCCACCACGGGCTGGCCCACTCGTTGCATACGAAAAGGTCCAGCACGATGCCGGGATTGATGCGGCGCAGTGATTCGAAGATGGCCATCTTGTTTTCGACGATCCGTTCCGTCGCATACACGCCCTTCTCGTTGCCGGTGCCCACCAAATGCCCATGACCGGGCTGGTTGCAACCGAATCCCTGGCCCCAATACATGCCGTCGAAATTGATCGTGTTCATGTTGTAGGTGCGCACGATGTCCTCGAGGCGCGAGCGAATGGCCTGGTAGTAGACCGGACCGGCGAGGCAGTAACTTGAATCGTGTTGCAGTTCGTAGCCCTGCGTGCGGCCCCATTCGTGCGTGGGCGTGTCGAAGATGGGGGAGAAGCTCGTCCAGAACCCCAGCGGCGTATCGAGTCCCTGCAAGGCCTCGCGCGTCTGGTCCCAGATGTCTTCTTCGTTCGGCACGAACAAGGCGTCGGGCCGGTACATGTCGAAGCCCGCGTCGTAGGTCCACCCGTCAAAAGTGAAGCCCGTCAGTTCGCGGAGTTTGCGCGCGTACGCCACCATGGCGATGCCCTGTTCCGTGCGGTTCGGCGGTTTGATGACCCGGAACCCATTCCAGTAGACGTTCGCGCGCGGCGGATTGGGAATGGGCGTCAACGTGGTTACATAATCGAGGAAGGCATCGCGCACGCGATCGGGTTGACCAACGCCCAGCACGGCGCGCTTGGTTGTATATGAACCGCCCGGCTCCAGTTCGACGCCGGGGTGATGCCGCAGAAAGACGACGCCATCGCGCGTTGCCGCGGAGCGTGTCGCGGGGAACTCTACGCCGAACCATAGGGACTGCGTGTAGACGGGTTGTCCCCAATCGGCGATGGACGGAAAATCCGGGTTCACCGAATAGTTCACGGCTTCGTCCATCACCGTGAGATGTTCCAATTCGACCGTGCGCAACAAGAAGGGGGTGTCGCCGAAGTTAGTGAAGACGACCTGTTTGTGCAACCACGGCGAGAGCCGTCGCGGGGCGGTATAGTCGATGTCCGCCTGGATGCCGAGTCCCGCGTTGACCAACGTGGCGCGCACGCCCGATGCGGTTTCCTTTACCGCGACGACACCGAACGCGTCGCTTGTGACGCGCTCACCGTCGCCGTAGGTGATGACGAATTCCGGACCCGCAATCCGAAGGGTCTCGCCCGTGATACCGTTGCGGATGGCGCCGGTGTGGAGACGTCCGTCGTCAATTTCCAAAAT
>CAZWDH010000151.1:0-3109 GCA_964632865.1 uncultured Nitrospiraceae bacterium | reverse complement strand
ATCCGGCTGACTTGGTCGCCCGGCACGGAAATCGTGCTCGCCCCCAACGCCGCCGCCATCACCAGTAGAGACAATACTTGCGCCATGACGTTTCCTCTCCTGTACGACCCGCAAGCCGCGACAAGGTGTCGCGACTCCGCCCATTGCGATTGTACTCAAGAGGAATGCAGGACTCCACGCGCGAGAAAAATGGGGACAGCCACCTTTTTCCTTCGCCACGACCGAGTTGGTTCTCAGCGATCAAGAAGGAAAGAGGTGGCTGTCCCCATTTTTCTCGCGACCCGCAATCGCCGTTATATCGAGAATATCCCCAGCGCCATCATCGCGACGCCGACTAGATTGATCAGTGCCAGGTAGAGCACGGTGTAACCGTAGGCCTTCCACATGCTTTCCTGTGCGTAGTGTGCGAAGCAGTAGGCCAGGAACAACCCCGTCGCGAGGGCGCAGGGGAATGCGGCCAGCGGCGTCAGGAGAACCATAACGAACGCTGAGAATCCGATATACAGCCAAGGCCGCGCCCGGCGAGGTCGCCGCGCAAAGGGAAGATAGGGGAGCACGCATTCGATCGCGATGACGATAAACGGCATCACAATCACCCCGCCAATGAATTGTTGTGTCGCGGATACGTTCATTGCGTCTTTCAGGAATTCTGGTTCCGCGGTGCCGTAGAACAGGATCGCCAGGCCGTATTGAAGCGGCGACAACACCATCACGATTGGCCAACGCAGGAGCCAGAGAATTACGAAGAACGGCCAGTCCCGCAGCGTGTCGAACCGGTCCATCACGCTCCGGCGTCTTCTCTCGTGCACGTCGTCCATCGCGAATTCCTGTGTCATGGCTTTACCTCCCGCAACTCGACATTATCCAGCCACAACTCGCCGGGCCAATACATCTGCGCGGACACTTCGATCCTCTTCGTCCCGGACGGGACATATGCGTATGCCACGTACTGTTTCCAATCGTGGGTGCTGTTCTCCCAAGGTTCACCAATGGCCTGCGCCCAGATGTGATAGACCCATTCGCCCTTCTCGTCGAGGAAGACCAGGTCCAATACCGCCTTGCCGACTTCGTTTGCCTTGACGTGGGCAGTGAGCTGAACGAGACAGTCCTCGCCCGGCGAATCGATGGTCTGCACGAAGGTCGCGTAAGGGAACTTGCCCTCGGTCTTGGTGATGTGCACGCCGCGGGTTGCCGCGAACCCGATGCCGTCGTTCCATTCGAACTCGATGAGACTCTCGTTTCGCAACGCCCACGAATCAGGCACGAGCCCATCGTTGTTCTCGAAACCGCTGTTCATGATCAGATTCTCGCCAAACTGGAAACCGCCGGCCAATTCGTTTAACTCCGAACGAATTGCCGCAGCGGCTTTTTCGTCGCCGCGTTGATCGGAGAGGGCCTTGGCGAGTTCAAGGGCTCGTTGCATCGAAGCGTTCGAAGCGGAGCGTTCAGAAGTTTTGTTTGCGGCATTCCCCGCCGTCGTACCGGGTTGCGCCAAGGCTGCGGCTACGACAACGGATGCGAGTAGCAAAGCGGCGCAGGCGCTCCATGTCCGCCCGACCCGCGGCCGGAATCTTTCCGCCGTGGTGATCCGCCGGATTCGGCGAATGAGGTGTCCTTTGTTGCTTGCCATCGCTTGCACAAAGGCGGGACGCGGCTGGACGGCTACCTGCAACAGCGACTCCGCGTACCCGGCCGCGTCCGTGCCGTTCGTCGTCAGGGCCCAATCGTCGCACGCGTCTTCGCTCAGCAGGGCAAGACGATTGCGCGCCCACCATGCGAGCGGGTGCCACGGCAGCGCGATCAGCACAAATGCCGACAGCAAATCGGCCAGATGATCGCGCCGCACGTAGTGCGCCAACTCGTGGGTGAATAGCGTAGCCCAGTCGGCGCCGCTTTCCGGTCGTTCTTTTGCGGGCACCAACAAGGCCGGATGCACGCGCCAACACCACACGGACGGACACCGCACGGCCTCCGACGCAAATATGGTTGGCGTGACGGCCAAGCGAAGTTTGTCTGAGGCATGCCGTGCGCCGTCCGTGTAGGGCGCATCGGTCACGAGCCGCGCGGACCGCAGGATGCGCAATCCACCGAAGAAGGAGAGTGCGAAGTACAGTCCTGCAATCGCCGAAGCCACGCCCCAGAGCCAAGGGAGCGCGGTTCGCCACGATGGCGCAAACACGGCTGTACCGGAGTACGAGGCCGAATCGCTTGGCGTTGCCTCTGCTGTGCGCAACTCGGCTGCGGCCTCAATGGGTGCTTGTGAGAACCCGTGCGTTTGTGCGGGCAAATCGGTGGACGCCGGCGCTGTCCCCGCAAGGAGGCCCGCCCCCAATGCTCGCACCGTCAACGTGGCGATCGGCAGTGCGACAACGGCGACCAGCGCCAAGGTCAATGTTCGGTGGGCCCGCGCGGGATGACTGCGCAACAGGTAGCTTGCTGCCAGCCCTGTCGCGAGGGCGATGGTGACCTGCAGGAGCAGGAGTCCCAGGAACGACCCGGTAGCAAGAACGTTACTTTCCATCTCGCCCCCTTTTTCGCCGCGCATCGATCATGGCGCGCATCTCGGCGAGGTCCTCTGCGGTCAATTTCTCATCCTCCAGCAGATGCTGGAACACGAGCAGGGGATCGCCTTTGAAGGCCCGCGACATGAGGCGTTTCATGGCGCCCATGCCGACCTCCTCGCGCGAGCGCGTTGCGCGGAACACGTGCATGCGTCCGTCCGCGCGGTGTTTCAACCATCCCGCCTTCTCCAGCTTCTGCATGGTCGACAGGATCGTCGTGTAGGCCAGCGGCTTCTTCTTCGCCAGCCGGTCCCGCACCTCATGCACCGTCCCCTCACCCAAATCCCAGATGGTTTCCATCACCGACCGCTGCAACTCGCCCAAACTATCCACCGATTGTCTCATGGGGGGTTCTCCCGGAATTTGATTACTATGGTATATAGTACTAAACAATGTAGTGGATGTCAAGCCCCCTATTGAATACGTTTCGGAAAGGAAATGTAGCGCAGGCGTCCCGCCGGCAACTCCGGCCGGCGGGTCGCCTGCGCTACAGTTGCTCTCGCACCGAGCCCGCGCCCCGGAGCGGCCGCCCTCCCCGGGGGGGGGCG
>CAZWDH010000150.1:0-16605 GCA_964632865.1 uncultured Nitrospiraceae bacterium | reverse complement strand
TAGCAGGGCTCATCGATCGGTTGAATCCAGACGAGTGCCGGGAAGGCTTCGCCATCGCCATGCTTCGCGCGTGGAACCATGGGTTACTTACGGATCTGCCGGCCAACGATTCGGTCGAGAGCATTCAGACCTTTGCGACAAACAGCCGGCTAATGTGTGAAGCGATGGAGTTGACGCCGGATCAGATTGAGGCGATCAATCTGCCCGTGCTGGTTCGGTTGCACGGAAAGAATCAGTCCGTCTGGTCGGCCGTGACCGGTGTGGAGTTCGACGAGTTGCGGCTCACGACGAGTAAATCGGACACGACGTTGATTCCTAAGGAAGTGCTCGCGGAATGCTACCAGGGCGAGGCGCTTCTTTTCTGGAAAGATCCCAATCCCGAAGCGCCCATCCTCCGGCCGGAAATGACCGGCGAGGAAGTCCGCATCCTGCAATCGCAGTTACGCGCGCTCGGACGCTACAAGGAGAAACCGAACGGCGTGTACGACAGTGCGACGCGGTCGGCCGTGTCCGCGGTCCAGAAGGACACCGGGCTTGAGGTCGACGGCATTCTCGGCAGCCGCACCCGCATGGTGCTCTACAGTTGGCTGCCCGGGTTTTCCACGCCTGCGTTGCGCCCCTTGCCGCCATTGAATCTTCGGGCGGATTGGGAGGAGAAGCCCGAGCCGAAACCAGAATCCAAACCGGAACCGAAGCCGGAACCGCCCACCAACGTCGCCAAGAAGGTCGACCCGCCGAAGCCCGAAGTGCCTGCGGAGCCGAAGCCGGAAGAGAAGACAGAGGAAACCCCGGCACCGGAAGCGGCTCCAGCGGAACCGAAAGCGGAAGAGACTCCCGAAGAGCCGACGGCCGTAGCCGAGGCGCCGAAACCAGTCGCGCCCGAGCCGGAAGCGCCTGCGGAACCGAGTGATGAAGCCTTGCCGCCGCCGCCTCCGCTTCCGGAAGGACCTGTCGATCCCTTTGCGAGCGCAGGTGGCACGAGCCCGGTGCTTGCGGAAGAGTTGGATGCGCCGGGCGCAGCGTCGCCGCCGGATGATTCCCCGGCGGAGGAATCGGCGACGGAGGAAGAACCTGCGGAACCCGCCGCGCCTGAGAGCAATTCCGTAGATGAAGGAAGTACCGAGGAGGCCCCGGCGGCGCCGTCCAACAGCGGTGCGCCGCCAGCGCTGAGTGGCATGCCCCTAATTCCCAGCGCGTCGAACGGAAGCGGGGGGAACCAAGCCCCATGAGTTCGATCCTCGACGCGCTCAAGAAACTCGAAAGCGAAAAGTCCGAGAATAAGGACGCGGCCGAGCGCGCACAAATCGAGGCGGTCGCGGCCGAGCGGGACCTGACCCGTCGTCGCCGCAGCCGGGAAGACGACGAAGTTATCCGCATTAATTCGACGCTTCTTGTGCTCTTGGGACTGGGCCTCGCCACTGTGCTGGTGACGGTCTCGGTGGTGGCGGCATTGGCCGTCATGCGGACGGTGGCCAATACCCAGGTAGCCTCAACGCCTGCGCCAGAATCCACTGTTGCGTCCGAACTGCAGGTGGCGGAAGCCGCGCCGATTGCCAGTCCTCCCGTAGCGACCGCTCCGTTCCAGCCGATGCCCGTGGAAGCCGTGTCGACCATTACGCCGGCGCCCGTTCCGTTGCAGCCCGTTACCGCGGATCCGATTCTTTCTGAACCTGCGATGACTGCGGAACCGATAGACGAAATTGCCGTTGCGGATCCCATGGGAGTGGCCGCGCCTGAGGAACCCGTTGTTTGGGTCGAGCCCGGTCCGGCTCCGCAGGCGATTCCCGTTGTGGAGGAGGTGGTGCCGGAACCTGTCGCACCACCGGAATCCGCGCCATCGGTGGCCGAGCCTCCGGCCGCGTACACGCCACAACCCCCCGTGGAGATGACGCCGCCGCCGGATTATTCCGACGCGCCCATCGGCGAGGTCGATCTCGATACGCTACCCGTGCTGTCGGAATCCGAACGGGTTCGCCTGGGTCTGCCGCGCATGAAAATCAACATCGTAGGGCTACCCACGAAACGCCAACCACGCCCTTCTGCCTTGATCAACTTTGAGAAGGTGTACCTGGGCGAGTACATCAAGAACACGAATGCCCGGCTGATCGCCGTGGAGCTCCACGGCGTCGGCATCGAAGTGGCGGGACACCGCTACTTCATGGAGAAGTAACCGGCCTCGAGAGGAGGGCGGGTTTTCCAACCCGCCGTATGTCAAACGCTTGTGTATGAGCCAATCGACGCCAGAATTTCGCGTGCGTTACCGTAACCCGTTTCCGCTCAATAAGTCGCCGCACCGCGCCAGGAGTATGGGCATGGCGGGTCGGAAAACCCGCCCTCCTATGGCCCAACGCGGTTGCTGTGGAGTCACACCATGCACACCCTTTTTGCCATTCTTCTGACAGGAGCCGTCATTACGGTGACGGCGCAAGACTCTCTGCAGTTCGAATCATTGGGTGTGCCAGTCACGAAGGCTGGTCTCATGGGCGTTCTCGTCGGGCCGGGTCCGGCAGAGAACTCCGAGCGCATCTACTTCAACTTTCGCCAGGACGGCGGCAAGCTGTTTCTCGTGGCTGTCAATCCGGATACGGGCGAATCCCAGCAGTTCCAGTCACCGGTGGGCACGGGAGCCTGGGGCTTTATTGTGGGGCCGGACAACAAGATCTATCTCGGCACCCACGAAGGACCCGACCCCGGCGACAGCGGTCAGATCCTCGTGTTCGATCCCAAACAACCGGAGAAGCAAATCCAGGTTGTCGGGCGTCCATCGGAGACGGAAACGTACCTCTGGATGTTTGCCACCGGCGAGGACGGGCTTATCTACGGCTGCACGTACCCCACCGCGAAACTGGTTTCCTTCAATCCCGCGACCGGCGAAATGCAAGACCTTGGCATCATGGATGATTCGCAGATGTACACGCGGAGCATCTGTCCGGGACCGGGCGGGACGATCGTCATCGGTGTGGGCTATGGACGCGCGAATGCCGTTTTGTACGACCCCGCGACCGGCGAACATCAGGGCATCCTCCCCGATGAATACCGCAGCGACCCCGCGCAGACCGTTGCGTCGGTATGGCAGGGCGTCGATGGGAACGCCTACATCTCCGCGACGCGCATGGAGGTGTTGAACGGCGACCCCGAGAACGGCGAAATCAAACGGCCCGTATCCGTGACGCTGCGTGTGAACGACGACCGCTCGGTCGAAGAGGTCGCGAACCCGCCCACGACGGTGGACCGCCTCACCCTGCGCGATGGGCGGCGGGTGAATAACCCGACCATTGACGGCACCTTTGAATTGGTCCACTCCGACGGCACGGTTGAGGCGCACACCTTTGAGTATGCCGGCGCCGGTTCGGGGATCTTTATGGTTGCCAACGGTCCTTTGGGCCGCATCTATGGCGGCACGGCCATGCCCAACGAATTGTTCTGGTACGACCCGGCGACAGGCGCGTTGGAGAACCCCGGCAACCCGACCGAAACGAGCGGCGAGATCTATTCCATGCTCGACCATCACGGAGCGCTGTATGTTTGCGCGTATCCCGGCGCGTTTCTGTCGAAATGGGACCCGGCCCAACCGTGGAACTATGGGCGCGAAGCGACGAGCAATCCGCGCGGACTCGGCCCGTTGGGTCCCGGCCACCTGCGGCCTCGCGCGATGATTCACGGGCCCAACGAGCACCTCTATATCGGAAGCTATCCCGAATACGGAAAGCATGGCGGATCGCTCGGCGTTTGGGACCCGGCGCAGGACCGGCTTATCGAGAATTACCACAACCTCATCCGCAACCAATCCATCGTGAGTCTCGCCTACGATCCCGAGACGCAACTCGTGTTCGGCGGGTCCAGCGTCCAAGGCGGCGGTGGCACGGAACCGGTCGAACCGGAAGCGAAGTTCTTTGCCTTCGACACGAAGATGAAACGCCTGGCGTTCGAGGAAGTGCCGCATCCCGGTTCATCAGCGATACGTACTTTGCTTCGTCTGGATCGGCGTATCGTCGGCGTATCGGGTGGCGACGATTTGTTCGTGTACGACATTGACCGCCGCGCTTTCGTGCATCGATCCAAACTCGGCGTGGGGCACGTGTTGGATTGCAGCCTGGCCCAGGGAAGCGACGGGCAGATCTACGGTCTGTCGTCGAAGCAGGTGTTTCGTATCGACCCGGCAACGTACGAAGTCTCCATCCTCGCCGAGTATCCGGACGGGATCCATTGCGGCTTCGCCATGGACGACCGTGGAATCTACTTCGGCCACCGCGCCGAACTGCTCCGCTACAACTGGCCGGAAGAATAAGCCGGTAGGCCCGAGAGCGCGGGGCAATTCGCTTTCAGAGACAGCGTCGCATGTGAGCATGCAAAGAATGCTGCGCGCCTGTCGCGTCTACTCAGCAAGAGAGCAGAGGCGAAGGAATGTTAGTCTCGGCGAGGCGGGTTGGAATCCCCGCCCTTCTAACGCGCGACGTTCAGGAGCGTTTCCAGCATGCGGTCGGCGATGGTGATGACGCGGGCGGAAGCTTCGTAGGCGCGCTGGAAGAGGAGTAGCGAGGTAACCTCTTCATCGAGGTTGACGCCGGAGACTTCCTGGCGGCGGGCTTCGAGGTCCTGAATGAACTCGTTCTCCGTGAGAAGAATGTCGTTGTTCGCGCGGGCGTCGATTCCCAGCGTCGCGACGGTGGACTGATAGAAGTCCGAGATAGTCGATGCGCCGCTGTCGAGCACTTGGGCGGTGCGGAGATTGGCGAGCGCGAGCGCAGCCGAGTTGTCGCCGGTCTCGGTGAGGTCGGTGCTGAACCCCGAGGTGAGCAGCGCGGGGTTGGCCTGGAGGTCCGGATTCAGCGTGATGGATCGCGCGTCCGTTCCGTTGAACAGATTGTTGAGGCCGAGCGCCGGCAGGACCCCAGTCGAATCATTGGCGAAAGAGAACGAGAACGTGGCATCCGGGGTGATCTCGATCTGATTCCCGTTGACCACGGCGTTCAAATTGGCGACTGCGTTGAGATCGGTCGCGAGGTCGTTGAGCGTCGTGCCGGGATTGATCGTGATGCTGGTTGTCGTCGGATTACCGGCCGAGTCGTAGACCACTACGTCGAATGTGCCGGGCGTGACGGTGAACGGCAGCCCTGCCGCCGTGAGCGGATCGGTTGGCGCGCTCACTTCGTTCGTGCTGGTCAGCGTGCCCGAAATGCCTTCCAGACCCCGGCCCTGACTGTGTATGGCGTTCAACTCCAGGATCAGCGCACGCGCAATCTCGTCGATGCGCGCGTCTTGCTCTGGAATCACCGTATCGCGGATGGTAAGCGCACCGAAGATTTCTCCGTCGCGCACGTCGACCAGCGAGTTATCGTCCACGAACCGGAGTTCCACCAAGTCGCCGCGCTCGGGATCGAGGGCTGGGTTGCGGAACGCCGTGATTTCGCGGGCGCGCGTCGTGTCGACCAGAATGGCGCTGCCGATCTGGACTTGCACTTGGCCTTGGGCGTTCTCTTGATAGGAAATGTTAATTAATTGACCCAATTGATCGAGGAGCAGACCCCGCTGGTCGCGTAGAGCGTTCGCCGAGCGGCCGGATCCTTCGATCTGTTGAATCTGGCCGTTCAATTCATAAATTCGCTGGGACAGCGTGTTGACTTCCGGAACGAGATTGCGCACTTCTTCGTTGGCGTTTGTGCGCAATTCGTCAAACCGCCTGACGAGTTGATTCAGGTCTGTGGCCACCGCGTCCGCTTCGGCGAGGAATGCCTCCCGGACGGGGAGCGATTCGACGTTGTTCGCGTAATCGTTGAGGGCGTCGAAAAAACGGTCGAGCCGGGTGCCAAACCCCGCCTCGCCGGGTTCGAGATAGGCATCTTCGATGAGGTTGTAGTATTGAACCTGGACCTCGGCGCTGCCCAGTCCGGCCACTTGGCGAACGTAGGCCACGTCGAGAAAGATGTCACGGAGCCGGGTGATTTGGGCGATTCCGACGCCACGGCCAATTTCACCTGCGGTCGTCTGAATGGGAAACAGTTCGACCAGTTCCGCGCGCTGCCGGGAAAAACCGGGGGTATTGACGTTGGCGATGTTGTTGCCCGTAACGTCGAGCTGGATCTGCGCCGTCCGCAACCCCGACGTTCCGATACTGAGCGCACTGAATAGCGTTCCCACGCCAACCTCCTCGTTGCCTGTGTCGGCCCAACACGACGGGCCATACCTTCGGACAGGCTCGTCCTTGCCCAAGGGGAGAGCAACCCGCATACCCATTATCGGCGGGGCTGGCGAAGGCCTTTAATCTGGGGTAAATTGCAGGTAAATGGCTGGGATGCAATGGTCTGAGGCGGAAAAACCTGCCGGAAGGGGCAAAAGGTGCCGGGTAGCACGACAGACGTGTTCGTTCCGGGTCGGCCCATCTGGAGCTGCCCAAGACCGCTCGAACCCTCTAAACCGGCATTTCAAATTCCTTTAATGCAAAAATAGAATTGCAAAATTGCGCGCTTGATGATATCTTGATATCAGCGGCAGGAACCGCGCGCGAGAGCTACTTTGTAACGTCCGACAGACGGACAAAAAAAGTGTGGCCCGAGTATATGCCCCTAGTGCCTATACAGCTCTCGCCGAGGTTCCTGCCGTCGCATTTTCCAGCGAAACCGTCATGTGGCCGTAGCGGTAGGCAATGATCATGAAGAATTGCAGGCCAAACACGAGCGAGGCCAGGACCAGGTGGACGGGCTGAAGGATGGGCGGGATCGCGAAGTAATACATGATCGCGCCCGTGCCGATCTCGACGGCGATGAGCCCGAGCAATGCAAAGGCGCACCGGCTCAGTAACGGGGATGTGCCTCCACCCTTCCAGATGACCGCGGCCGCGGCGACGTTGAACGCGAGCATGACGATCGAGAACGATCGGTGGATGTAGAAACTGATCCCGAGGGATTCCATCCAGAAGGCTCGATTCGCGGATAGGACGGCGAGTTCGTCGACCTGTTCGCGCACGCGGGTGCCGAGCACGACCTGAACGAGCGACAAGGCCAATACGATTACCAGGAGCGGCATGAGCGCAGGCCGCGATTTCGTTTCTATCGCGGCGAGCCGGTCGCGCTGGGACCGCGCAATGGCGTAGATGAGCAGGGCGACCAGCACGAGGGCGACGATCATGTGCAGCGTGATCAAGTACGGCGTAAGGTTTGACGCGACGACGACCGCCCCGAGCCATCCCTGGAATCCGACAAGCAGAAACGATACGAAACTTAGCACGGGAACGACCTTGTCGGTTCGCACATAGGCGAACGAAAAGACCAGTGTGAGAAAGATGAGGAACCCAATCAACACCCCGATGAGACGATTGACGTACTCCGTCCATGTCTTCACCACATTGAACGTCGTATCGGCGTAGCCTCGGTGGGCGTAGATTTCCTGATAGTTCTCCGGAAGCTGCGATTCGTGCGTCGGCGGGATCCATTGGCCGAAACACTTGGGCCAGTCGGGACAGCCCATCCCTGCACCGGAGGCGCGGACGATGCCGCCCACGAGAATCAAGAAGTAAACGGCGGCGATGGTGGTGATGCCGACGACGCGGAAGGCGCGCGGCGTAAAAAACGTACTGCTCATGATGGTTGCCTCAGCGGACGGGACTACTTCAGATCCAGGATGTCCAGCATCTCCTGGATGCGGGTAAACTTTTCGCGCGGCTTGCCTCTCAGCTTGCCGCGTTCGATCTCCGCGGCATCGATCCGCTGCCAGTCCGCGAACGATACGAACCGCACGCCACGCGAACGAAGCAGGTCCATCAGTTCGATGCCGTCGCGATGCGCGCAGGGTTTCAATTTCGGAATGTCGTCGATCAGCGCCGCCGCAGTGGCTTGACTGTCCGGCTTGTTGGTGCCGATAACGCCGCTGGGACCGCGCTTGATCCACCCGACCACATACCATCCGGGGACGACTTCACTGCCTGCCACGACACGGCCGTCGATATTGGGGATGACCCCGCGCTTCTCGTCGAAGGGCACCCCCTGCAAGGCCACGCCGCGATAACCTACACTACGAAACACCAAGCCGCAGGCCAGTTCTTCCATCTCGCCCGTGCCGACGGCTTTCATGCGGAAGGGTTCGCCTTCAAGGCGGTTTCGTTGAAGTATCAGCGATTCAACATGCGACTCACCGCGGATCTCGCGGGGACTTTTCAGGAAGTGGATGTGGTATCGCCGGTTCTTCTCAGGCGCGCCACGGTCTGCGAAGGACTGGAGCACCGCCATGTTCTTCTGGCTGTGCTTGTTGTTGGGATCGTCCAGTTCGGCCTGACTCGAAGGGTCCAGTTCCAGCGCGCCCGGTTCCAGGACGGGGTCGCAATCCGACAATTCGCCGATCTCCTTGATCTCGGGTTGCGTGAACTTGGCCTGCACCGGTCCTCGCCTACCGATCAAATGAATCTCGCGCACCTTGCTTTCCGCCAGCGCGTCCAGCGCGTGATCGGCGATATCCGTCTCCTTCAATTCGTCGATGGTTTTGGCGAGGATACGGCTTACGTCCATGGCGACATTACCCTGACCGACAATCACGGCCACTTCGGCGGAGAGATCGAACTCACGGTCCCGGTAGTCAGGGTGGCCGTTGTACCACCCCACGAACTCGGTGGCGGTATGACTGCCTTTCAAATCCTCGCCGGGAATGTTCAGGCGGTTGTCGGTCTCCGCGCCGCTGGCAAAGATGATTGCGTCGTAGAACCGCGCCAACTCCTCGATGGCCACGTCGCGGCCAACCGTGACGTTGCCCCAGAAGGCAAAGCCGGGCGTTCCGGCGATTTTGTCGTATACACGGGTAACGCTCTTAATCTTGGGGTGGTCGGGCGCGACGCCGCCGCGGACCAATCCGAAAGGTGTCGGCAACCGGTCGAACATGTCGACGTGTATCTGCGGCTCCGCCTTGATCAACGCTTCCGCGGCGTAGAACCCGCTGGGTCCGCTCCCCACGATGGCCACGCGCAACGGCATTCCCGCCGTACCCAGTTCGCTCATGTCGTCCTTTCCCGGTTGCAGTCTTACGGCGCGCGGAGGAGGATAATCGCGGTGTGGTTGCCCTGCCCCCGGCTGAATGCCTGAATATAGGAGGGGACTGCGGTCAAGTCAAGGATTGGCGCAGATCCGGTCGGGGAGCGATATCCCATAGCGCCGCATCGCTTTTTCTGCCGCGCCGGCCCAGTCGCGGTTGGCGGCGGGACTGGCTGGGCTGGGATGGAGGATTCGTCCGATGGTGTACCCGCAATCGCCAAGGGCCTCGCGGATTCGGCCTTCCGCGAACGCGCCCACGCCTAAGACGTAGGTTGGCTGCAGCTCGGCAACGATCCTGCGCAAGGCCTCGTCGCATGCCGCGAAGACGGGATCCGCCTCGCATTTAGGCAATTTGTCGGGGGTGCGATTGCGTCCGCTTTCTTCCATGAAGCATAGGGGGCAGTAGTTTGCCACGAAGAATCGCTCGAAGAATCGGTCGGGGGTTCCGAAGCAGTCGCGCGCCCAGCCCCAGAGCCGCGTACCGCTGACCTCGCTGCGGGGGCAGTCAAAGCCGTCGATAGGCCGTTTGGGGTGCTCTTTCGCGGGCTTTTGCACCAGGGCCTTAATGCCCATCCAGTCCCGCACCATGGCAACGTCGCCAAAAGGCACACCGGTCTGGGCCATGCCGAAAGGTCCGGGGTTCATGCCGACGAGGAGAACTTCCTTCTTGCCGCTGCCGTATCGCTCCAAGTATTTGGCGTGGGAGTCCCAAGCGTACTCCAGGGGATTGTAGACGTACGCCGTCGGCAGCGCGAACGTCAATGGTTTCAGGGCCTTAACGAGGTCGCGGGAGATTTCTTGCAGTGCCATGAAGGGAGTCTAACAAATCGGGCCGGCCTTGGCGAGCCGCTACGTCTCAAGCTCCATGCGGTCGTACATGCGCTTAATGGCCCAGACTTCTTTGACGAGGTCGTCGGCGTGGTCCTGGTCGACGGCGGCGAGTTTGCGGCACTGGTCGAAGGCCCGGTCGAACTGGCGCTGCTCGACTTTGACGTAGACGGAGAGCATAAGGGATTCTGGGTGATTGGGGTGGGCTGCCAGCGTATCGGACAATAAGGAATCCGCACGGCCGACTTCACCCCGGTTGTAGCTCTTAACCGCGGCCCGGAACGACTTGGGGCTGCCCAGGCTGCGCAGCGCAACGAGCCCGTACTGGCCGCCGTAGAACAGGGGCGGCACGAGCAGGAACAGCACGAGCATGGGCATTTCGAGATACCCGGCGAGAATGCTGACCGGCAGATACAGGATCACGCTGTAAAGGAGCCCTTTGGCGAGAACCGCGCGCAGGGGGCGCAGACGGTACCAGGTGTGGCTGGTCTGGATGGGATAGGGGGCCACGTCCTCGATGCGGGACCGGAGGCTGTTCAGCCGGTCGAGGAGCGCGTCCAACTCCGGTTCGCGCGTGGGGACGTGCCAGAACTCGATGTGCATGGCGCGCGGGTCCGATTCCACGCTCAAGATGGTCGTACGGCCCCGTTGAAGCACGCGATAGAGGAAATAAAGGTTGACCACGAGACAAAGCAGCGCCGGGATCGCAGCCGCCGCTGCCTGGACGATGGCGCCGCGGGTGGCTTCCACGGTGATTGCCGAACAGAGACTGATGAAGAGCGCGCCGGCCAATAGCATGCCGAGCAAGTAGTTGGTGTTGTACCGGAATCGGGAGGAAACCGTGATCCACTCGACCGGAATAAATACCGACGCGCTGCCCGCCCAACCTTTCTGATGAAAGACCAGTACGGTGCCCCGCAGCTCCAGCGACGCCTGGCGAGGCCCGCCGACGGTTCGTATCGGGGCGCTTATGGTATTGGCCTCGGTCATCAAAGTCCTCTTCGCCCGGCAGCACGCTTTAGTATACGCCTCTGCCGCCCGGCTATTCCATTACAAGTAAACAACGGATTGACGGGAGAATCATTCTCTGAAATACTGGCAACGGTCTTAACTCATGGAGGCGCAAGGCTGTGAATCCCCTCAAAAACCGAATGTTACTCCTGCCCGTCCTCACTATCATGGCCATTATGCTCATTCCGTCCTGCACGGGCGCGGCCGGTCCCATGGACGGCATGCATCTGGACATGATCAAACTGCCTCCCGGCTTCAGCATCAGCATGTACGCGGAGGACGTGCCGAACGCGCGGTCCATGGTGCTGAGTCCCGGCGGCATCCTCTTCGTGGGTTCTCGCGAAGACGGCAACGGGCAGGTCTACGCCATTGTGGACGAGAACAAGGACAACAAGGCCGACGAGGTCGTGGTCATCGCGAGCGGCCTGACCCAGCCCAATGGTGTGGCCTTCCGCGACGGCTCCTTGTACGTCGCGGAGATCAGCCGGGTCATCCGGTTCGACAACATCGAGACAACCTTCCGCAATAGTCCTTCCTTCACGGTCGTAGATGACACGTTCCCGACCGATACCCATCATGGGTGGAAGTTCATCGCCTTTGGACCCGACGACAAGCTTTACGTGCCGGTGGGCGCGCCCTGCAACATCTGCTTGCGCGACGACAATCCCATTTACGCGAGCATCACGCGAATGGACCCCGACGGATCGAACCGCGAGATCTACGCCGAAGGCATCCGCAACACGGTGGGCTTCGATTGGCATCCGGATACCGGCGCGCTCTGGTTCACCGACAACGGCCGTGATTGGCTCGGCGATAATGTTCCGCCCGATGAGCTGAACCGCGCGCCTCAATCCGGGATGCACTTTGGATTCCCTCACTGGCACGGGCTGGATACCCCCGATCCCCAGCACGGTACCGGCCACACGGCGTCGGACTTCACGTTGCCCGTGCAGGAACTGGGCCCCCACGTGGCGGCGCTGGGCATGCGCTTCTACACCGGGTCGATGTTCCCGGCGGAATACCAGAAGCAGGTCTTCATCGCCGAACACGGCTCCTGGAACCGCAGCACACCGATCGGCTACCGCGTCATGCTCGTGCGCCTGAACGGCGACCAGGCCACCTCCTACGAAGTCTTCGCAGAAGGCTGGTTGCAGGATAACGGAAACGCCTGGGGGCGTCCGGTGGACGTGCTCGTGATGCCGGATGGATCGATGCTCGTCTCCGACGACCGAGCGAACGCCATCTACCGGATCACCTACAGCGGGTGATGGGAAAAATGGGGACTGTTAGCTTTTTCCTTCTCAGCCGCTGTGTCCTTATCTCCATGAATCAGAAGGAAAAAGGTAACTGTCCCCTTTTTTCCCGACTCGGCAGACTGGCGAAGGCATGAAGAAAGCCCTCAGCGCGGCTGCACTGCTCGTCTTGCTGCTGTCCGGCGTGGTGTTGTATCGCGGTACGACGTTCGAGTCGGTTCAGGTACCTTCCACGTCCATGGGGCCGATAAGCGTCGAGGTGCCGCAGGCCGCGGAACACCTCGCCGAATCGTTGCGATTCGAGACCATTTCCTACGGCGTGCAAGCGCCGTTGAGTAAAGACGCGTTCGAGTCCTTTCACGCGTTTCTCGAAACGACCTACCCGAACATCCACGCCGCGCTCGATCGCGAAGTCGTTGGCGGGTTCAGTTTGCTTTTCACCTGGCGTGGCAGCGATTCGACACTGAGGCCGTTGCTGATCATGGGCCACTTTGACGTGGTGCCCGTGCCACCGGACACACTTGCGGATTGGGAGCATCCGCCATTCGCCGGCGAGATTGTCGATGGGGTAATCTGGGGCCGAGGCGCTCTCGACGACAAGGTAAACGTCATCGGCGCCATGGAAGCGGTCGAATGGATGATCGGCGAAGGATTTCAACCGCGGCGCACGTTGTACCTAGCCTTCGGCCACGACGAGGAAGTCGGCGGCGCGCAAGGCGCGGTGAAGATCGCGGAATCGCTGAAGGAGCGCGGCGTCGAACTTGAGTGCGTCGTCGACGAAGGCGGTTCCATCATCGCGGACACGATGCCGGGCGTCGAGGCGCCGGTCGCCCTGATCGGCATTGCAGAGAAAGGGTACCTGACGCTTACGCTGTCGGTTGAGCAGTCCGGCGGCCATTCCTCCATGCCGCCAAACCAGAGCGCTATCGGCATTCTTGCCGCGGCCGTCGCGCGGCTGGAAGCGAACCCGTTTCCCGCAAAACTCGGCGGACCCTCCCTCGAAATGTTTGCGGCCTTCGGTCCGGAAATGCCCTTTGCGCAGCGCGTCATCTTTGCCAATCTCTGGTTGACCAAACCGCTTGTCATGCACTTGCTCAGCCAATCTCCGGAAACCAACGCCATGCTGCGCACGACCACCGCGGTCACCGTGATGAACGGCGGTGTGAAAGACAATGTCCTGCCAACCGAAGCGTCCGCCACCGTCAATTTCCGTATCATGCCGGGCGAAACGACGGAGTCCGTCATCGAGCGTGTGCGCGAGGTCGCGAACGACGAACGGGTTCACATCGAAGCCGCGGACAAGTCGTCCCACGAACCCAGCATCGTTTCGGACACGGACGCGCCGGCCTTCGGTACGCTCGAGAAAACGATCCGCCAGGTCTGTCCGGATGTCCTGGTGGGACCCTATCTCGTGCTCGGCGCGACTGACGCCCGCCACTACGAAATCCTTACGTCGAACATCTACCGCTTCACGCCCATCCGGCTCGGCAAAGGCGACACGGCCATGCTGCACGGCGCCAACGAACGCATCCGTGTCGACAACTTCGGCGAAGTCTGCCGCTTCTACGTTCAGCTTATTCGCAACTTCAACTCGTAGACATCGCCGCTCCAAACAACGAGATTCAGCGGTGCGATCATTCTTCGCAAAACACGGTGACTCAGCAGAAAAATAGGGACAGCCACCTTTTCGCTTTTTTGAGTCGCCGAGAAATGAGTCCAATGTCCGAGAAGCGAAAAGGTGGCTGTCCCTATTTTTCCCCCTACTCTTCCCCGGCACCCGCTTGACATTTCGCAGGAGGCAGTATTACGATTTGACAATTCGTAATACTAGGGGAACCACACCAAGGAGAGAACCCATGGGCCGCGCTTTTCTGGACCGCCGGGGATTCACCCTCATCGAGCTACTCGTCGTCATCGCCATCATCGGCATTCTTGCCGCGATTCTCTTGCCCGCTCTGGCCCGCGCGCGGGAGGCCGCCCGCCGCGCGTCTTGCGCCAACAACCTCAAGCAGTTCGGCCTCGTCTTCGCCATGTATGGCGGCGAGAACGATGGCGTCTTCCCCAGTTTGCCGCCCTTCGCGAACCCCGGCGGCGTTCCCATCTTCGCGGCACCCGATCCGCTGGCTGTCTATCCCGAGTACCTCACCGATCTCAACATCTCCAAATGCCCATCGGACTCGGGCGGCGACGGCGCGGGCGCCATGGTCGTGGACCGGTTGCCTTCGGGCGCGATCGAGGACCACATCGAAGCGGCCCGCGCAGCCGGGGACCGCACAAGCGAGCGCTATTTCCTGGCGGCTTTCCTGGGCCGCTCGTACTGGTACCACGGTTTCGCGATGACCGACGTGGACGAGTTTTACGGCGTGTGGAATGCCACGGGGACCACACCGGCCAGCGGCGCGGTGATTGCCCCAGGCACCATCGTGGGTACGGTGCCCGTAACCATGCCAGTCACCCCGAAGGACTGGAGCGGCGATCTCGATGTCGATACGAAGCTCGCCTGGACCGCCATCCTCGGAGTGGGGTACGCCAATGGCGATACGGCCATGCGGCTGCGCGACGGAATCGAACGCTTTGCCATAACCGATATCAACAACCCCGCCGCAGGCGCGGTTGCCCAGAGCGAAATGGTCGTCCTTTTCGACACCTACGGAAGCTTCTCCGACACGGCCAATGCCGCCGGTGGCGTCGTCTTCAACCATCTGCCCGGCGGATGCAACGTGCTGTACATGGACGGACATGTGAAGTTCATCCGCTATCCAAATGAGTTTCCCATTATCAATGACGACGCCCATGGCAACGGCATTCCTCGTCAGGTGGGTCATTACGGCCTTCAGTAGAAAGGAAAACACGACGATGAACGCGAGGGTTATTGGGCTTGTCTCTATCGTACTCGGTGCAACGCTTCTCCCGGAATTGACTGCCCGGGCGCATGACCTCGGCGCCGGTGCGGATGCCAATGGGGAACGTCCCATGCGCGTTCTGCTGGCGTTGCCACAGGACGCCGTAATCTATAATGCAGACGCCGCCGCGCTGATTCGCGAAGGCGTGCCCGAGAAATTCGGCACGGAAGAATGGACCGCCATTGTGCTGACGCATGAGTTTCATCAGCACGTCGGCATTTACACGCTCCTCGGTGCCAAGATGGCCGTACGCGCGCGAGAACTCTTGGGTGCGCCCATGCGTGCCGTCGAAGTCACAGCGGAAACGACGCGCAAACAACCCTTCGCCTGCATGGTCGATGGCCTCCAGGTCGGTCTCGGAAGCACGCTGGGACAGAATCTCATCGAAGTCCCAGAGGAGGGCACACCGGCCGTGGCCGCGCGGTTTTCATTCGGCGGGCACACCATTCGCCTCAGCCTGAAGCCGGAGTACTCGGACCGCCTTGCCGCGATCATCTCCGATGCCCGCGCGGCTCACGGTGACTTGACCCCGGCCTACTTCGAGGCCGTCGAGAAGGCGTCCTACGACGTGTGGAAGGAGTTCGACCGCAAGGAAATTTTTGAAGTGGAAGAACTCCCGCAAGCGAAGAAGTGAAGCCCAACACCGGTGGCATTCGTCGGACCTTCCGGATATCCAGCTAATAGCCCCGTCATTCGCAAGAAACAGAGATTGAGTAGAAAAATGGGGACAGTCACCTTTTCGCTTTTGAGTCGCCGAGAAACAGGTCCAATGTTCGAGTAGCGAAAAGGTGGCTGTCCCTATTTTTCCCCCATTTTCCCGGCGATAATGGAGTTGTGTTGGATCGCCACATACGATTTCGCTAACGTGATGTGCATCCTAATCCCGAGAGGAGTTGCCCATGCCCTGGTCCACGGAAGCGACATCGCTCGAACAACCGATTCCCCCGGAAATGGCCGGCGAATTGCGCGACAGCACGATGTTACGCAACGACGGTGAAACCTTGCGCGCGCGCCTCGTCGACGACGGCTATGTCTTTTTGCGCGGCGCCTTGAATCGTGACGACGTACTCGCTGCGAGGGGAGAAGTCTTCTCACGTCTGGTCGAAGTGGGGGAAGTGCGGAAACCCGCTATCGACGGGGTCGCCACGGGTGTCAGCCGTCGCGAGGTGTTGCAGCCCGACCTCGGCGCTTTCTGGAAGAGCGTGTGCAACGGACCCAAGCTACGCCGCGTCACGCATGCCGGCCCCATGTTGGATCTCATGACGACCGTTTTGGACGGACCCGTTCGCCCCTTCGACTTTCTCTGGCTGCGCCCGGTCCCACCGGGCCGTGCGTCCGCGTTCCACTACGACCACGTCTACATGAATCGCGGCACCGACACTCTTTACACCGTCTGGACGCCCTTGGGCGACGTGCCCATTGAAGACGGACCCATCCTGCTCATGGAAGGCTCCCATCGCTGGAATGATCTCATCGATCAGTATCGCGGCTTCGACGTGGACAAGGACAAGAGCCGCCCGGGTCATGTTACGATGGAACCGGTGACGCTGGCGCAGGAGCGCGGGTGCCGTTTGTTGACGACCGACTTCCGCGCTG
>CAZWDH010000149.1:0-16612 GCA_964632865.1 uncultured Nitrospiraceae bacterium | reverse complement strand
GCGACCTTTGGGTTATGAGCCCAACGAGCTACCAGACTGCTCCACCCCGCGTCAACTGTCGAAGAGGTATTGTACGACTTGAATTGGGCGAAGTCAAATCGCGCGCGCCGCTTCGTGTCGGGCGTCGGCGTTGGGACGGACCGCAGGCCACGTAAGTGCTTCTGTTTTCACGATCAAATACGGGGCACGCCGCCGGGCCGATCCATTCGTTCAATCTTGCTGCAATTGCAACATATTTCGGGAACGTCTGCGTTACAGTCCGCATTTGCCCTCAAATTGCAGGCGGGGACGCCTGTGCTACATCCGCGTGGCCTTCGAACATGGGACATGGACGGCTGCGCTGCGTTTCTACCGCCCAGTCTGCGTTTTGGTGGCGGCCGCTGTCACGCGTACGGCAGCTTCCACGGCTTCCGGTAGTGGGCTTGGATCAATTCGTCTGCGGCGCGGTTGCCTTTGGCGGACTCGGTTTCGGGATTCCAGTCGATCTGGCTCTGCGTCCGCAAAGCCAGGTTGCCGAGGTGGGCGACGGTGGACACGAAGTGACCAAGCTCGACGTGTTCGACGGGCAGTTCGCGGCTCTTGACGCAGTCGAGGAAATTGCGCACGTGCGCGGGCCGCGCGTCGGGGCCGGGTCCCGCCTTGAAAGGTTCCAGCGAGTTCTTCTTCGGCTCGGGGATGACTTCCCAGCCCTGTTCGTCGATGACGAGGGTCCCTTCGGTGCCGCTGAAGAGGATGCCGTGGGGACGCCCGCCGATACCGACGCCGCCAACCATCTGGTGTTCGAAGATCATGGTGTAGCTGGGAAAGTCGAAGACGGTGATCTGCGTGTCCGGCGTTTCGGCATTGTCGTCGATGACGCGTTTGCCGCCGGAGGAGTAAACGGACCGCGGCCATTCGGTGCCCATGCCCCAGAGGGCGATGTTGATGAGGTGCACGCCCCAGTCGGTCATGAGGCCGCCCGCGTAGTCCCAGAACCAGCGGAAGTTGAAGTGAAACCGGTTCGGGTTGAAAGGCCGCTTCGGCGTGGGGCCAAGCCACATGTCGTAGTCGACTCCGGGGGGCGGATCGCCGTCGGGCGGGTTGCCGATGCCGCCGACCCAGTCGAGGTAGGCCCAGACGCGCACCATGCGGATGCCGCCGAGTTTGCCGGATTGCACGAACTCGATGGCCGCGCGGTAATGTTCACCGCTGCGCCATTGGGTGCCCATCTGCAACACTCGGTTGTTCTGTTTCACCGCCTCCACCATGGCGCGGCCTTCCTGGATGGTCGTGGCGAGGGGCTTTTCGCAATACACGTCTTTGCCGGCCTGGCAGGCGTAGATCGTTGGCAGGGCGTGCCAATGGTCGGGCGTCACGACGAGTACGACGTCCACATCGTCACGATCGATAACGCGCCGGAAATCCTTCACGGTATCCGGCTTCTTGTTGCGTCGGCCTTCGACCAACTCGACCGCCTTCGCGATTCGCGCGTCGTCCACATCGCAGACGACGGGACAGTCGACTTCCGGATAATGCAAAAAGGTGGCCAGGTCGCCGATGCCCATTCCGCCGCAACCGACGATCCCGACGCGCACGCGTTCGTTCGCGCCGAAGGCCCGCGCCGAACCCGCCGCCATGCCGAATGCCATCGATGCCGCCCCCGCGCGGGCTGTATCGCGCAGGAAATCTCGTCGTGTAGATGTATTCATGGTTTCCCCCTTGTGGTCCGCCCGTGGTCGGGACCGTCACGGATATGCTACGCCCCCGGTGCCCGTGGACACAAATGCGGCGCTTTACACACTCGCCGTTTCGCCGTATGCTGATGGGTGGGGGCACGTACTCGTAGCGGCGCGGTGATTGCACCTCGTTCGAAGGGGTGGCGTATTCCGCGTCATGGGGGTGGACTATGGGTCGCGGGATTCAACGCAGGCAATTCCTTCAACTGGCGGGCGCGGGAGCGGTGCTGTATCTGGCGCCGGCCATGCCGTCCTGGGGCAAACAATCGAATTTGTATCCGGGTTTGGTCAGTCCCGGGTGTCGCGGGTCGAAGGTAAAGGTGGCGCGGTTGTACCTGGGTGTGCCGCAGGCCCATTGGCCGATGCCGTCGATGGACCTCTCTGCGGAGGCGCAGCGGTACCAGGCCGAGTTCGACAAGCGGGCCGACGCGTTCGCGGATGTGGAGTTTGTGCCGGATACCATCGTCACCTCGCGCGAGGAGGCGCAGGCCGTGGTTCCGCAGCTCGCCGGGGTCGATGGCGTGTTGTGCATCCATTTGTCGATGGGTGTATCGGCCATGGTTTCCGACCTGTTGACGGCCGGGAAACCAACCTTCCTGTTTGCAGCGCCGTATTCGGGTCACGAGTGGACGCGCATGGGCCAGCTCCGCGAACAGCCCGAGGGCGCTTTGCTCGAATGCGCGCTCACCAGCGACTTTGACGAACTGGCGGCGGCGGTGCGCCCCTTCCGCGCCATTCATCACCTGCGCGAGGCAAAGATCCTTAACGTCACAAGCCGCGAGTTGAAGGCCGACTACCTCCAGTCCATCGCCGACCGATTCGGTACAACAGTCGAGGTCGTCGATCGCGAGCGCGTGCTCACGGCGTACGAGGCCGTACCCGAGTCTGACGCGGCGGATGAAGCGGGCCGGTGGATCGGTAACGCGCGTGAGGTGGTGGAACCGCCGAAGGATGAGATCGTCCGCTCCTGCCGCCTGGCGCTGGCCTTCGAGAATCTGTTGACCGAGGCGAACGCGACGGTGATGACGGTGGACTGCTATGGCTCCATGTACCGGCAGTTGCCCGCGTTCCCGTGCATCGGGTTCACGCGGCTCAATGATATGGGCCTCGCCGGGATCTGCGAATCAGATCTGAACAGCGCCATGACGTTTATCATGCTGCAGGGCCTCACCGGGAAACCCGGGTTCATCAGCGATCCGACCGTGGACGAATCGCGGGACAGCATCATCCTCGCCCATTGTCTCGGCTCCACCCGGATGGACGGACCCGAGGGCAAGGCGTGCCCCTACCGCATCCGCACGATCATGGAGCGCCAGGAAGGCGCGGTCACGCAGGTATACATGGACAAGAACCAGCCGGTCACGCAGGCGATCCTCGTGGGCGCCGACCGCATTCAGTACTTCACGGGCACGATCATCGACACGCCGGAAACAGAGCGCGGTTGCCGCACGAAGATCGAAGTGGCGGTGGATGGCGATATCCGGACGCTCTGGCGGAATTGGTCCAGCGGACTGCACCGCGTCACGTGTTACGGCGATGTGCGGCAGGATTTGGAGCGCTTCTGCCGGTACACGTCGGTGACGCTGGTGGACGAAGCGGTGCGGATTCCGGACGTGGAAACGGTCTGACGATACGGCGCATTCAGAAATCCGCGAATCAACCGGCTCCGTGTTGTGTTAACTGGGTGACGGTCTGGTCCATGACTGCCCCTCGATGGGCAAACACGGAGGACGAATTCGTATGTTCACGAAGCGAGCAAAGCTGTTTAACCTGCTCGGGTTTCCCATATATTGCGACGCCACATGGATCATCCTGGCCATTTTAATCACGTGGTCTCTGGCGCAGGGTTGGTTTCCGCAGTGGTACCCGGACCTGCCCGTCCGGGCGTACTGGTTTATGGGGGCCGCGGGCGCGGCGGGGCTTTTTGTTTCGATCGTGCTCCACGAACTCGGCCACGCGGTCGTCGCGCGCAAGTACGGCATTCCCATTCGCGGCATCACCCTCTTTCTCTTCGGCGGCGTGGCGGAGATGGAGGAAGAGCCGCGCAGCGCGAAATCCGAATTTCTCATGGCCATCGCGGGACCCATCGTGAGCGTGTTGCTCGCCGCGCTGTTCGGAGCCGCGTTTATCGTCATGCGTCAGCAACCGGGCGTCGCAGCGATCGGCGGCGTGATGGGTTATCTCGCGTGGCTGAACGGCATACTGGCCGTCTTCAATATGGTGCCCGCGTTCCCGCTCGACGGCGGCCGGGTGTTGCGTGCGGCCCTATGGGCGGCGCGTGACAACCTGCGCTGGGCGACGCGTATTTCGTCAGGCATCGGCACTTTTTTCGGCACGGGCCTCATCGTGCTTGGCGTGTTCGCGTTCATCGGCGGCAACGTTATTGGTGGGTTGTGGTGGTTCATGATCGGCATGTTCATGCGGGGCGCGTCGCAGATGTCGTACCGCCAATTGCTCGTCCGGCGCGCATTGGAAGGCGAACCGCTGGCGAAGTTCATGCACAGCGCACCCGTGTCTGTCGACACGCAAACGTCGATCTCAGAACTCGTTGAGGACTACATTTACCGGCATCATTACAAGATGCTTCCTGTCGTTGAAGACGGCAAACTGGTGGGCTGCATTACCACGCGCGAAGTGAAGGACATTCCACGGGAAGAATGGGCCGCCACACGCGTCGCAGATGTGTTCAAGCCCTGCGACAAGGACAACACAGTGTCGCCGCGGGAGGACGCGATGAAGGCGTTGATGCGGATGAATCAAACCGGCAACAGTCGTTTTTTGGTGACAGATAACGGTCAATTGCTGGGCGTTGTGACGCTGAAGGACCTCTTGAAATTCCTTTCGCTGAAGATGGATCTCGAAGGCGAAAACGCCAACATGGAGGACGCTATTTAGTCGTATCCGCGATTTGCGTTTGCAACCACTCCGCCAGTAACTCGCCCGCCGGCCTTTGGTCTGCCGCCGCACGAACGACCGTTCCCAGATCCTGCGAGTGGATGAGCTGCTGTGCGAGGCGGTCATGTTCCGCGGCCTCGTCTGTCAATTCAGGCATCGCGAGGGACGGCGCGAAGGCGATCACGTCCCATTCCTGATGTCCGAAACTCAAGGCGTAATTCATGATCCACGAATAGGACCGCACGAACTGCTCGGGTGAACCGGCTCTGGCGCGGGGGGGAACTGCGACGACGACCAAGTTAACGCCCATCGCGCGAACCGCCTTGGCATCCTCTTCGATTTCGGAGAGGCTCTTGCCTTCCACCAGCCACACCGTAACCTCGAGTTGCGCGTCCGGCTCGCAAGCGCGGATCGCTTCGGGCACAAGCGTGTCGTAGGGTGGCATCGCAAAGATCCGGACAGGCTCTCCGGCATTTAGCAAGGCGCGCGTCTTTGGAAGAGCGGGCTCAGGGTAGCTGACATCTTTCAACGACACCACGCGGCCGCCGATCTCCTGCGCGATGAGTTCTGCGAACAGCTTGTGCCCATCCATATTGGGATGGATCTCATCACTCATAATCAATGCGAAGGCGAAGGGATCCCCGGTTCGCACGGCTTTGTACACGGCGAAACAGTCTACGACCGGCACATGCATCTCCGCGCCCACGCGATGAATTGCCGCCACGTACTGTTCGAGCAGCGATTCCGGACGTCCCTCCGTGTCGAACACGGCATTCGGTGTGCAGAACAACACCTCCGCTCCCACATCGCGGCACTTGGACGCGATGCTTCCCAAGTTCGCGGCGTATTCATCGAGGGGGACGTGCGTCATGTCGTTCAGCCCGAACATGACGGTCACGAGCTGCGGACGATGGCTGAGCACGTCGGCGTCGATACGCGCCAGCGCGTCCGGCGTGGCGTGGCCGCTGATGCCGGCATTGATCACGTCGATGTTCGCGCTGGGATAGAGCCGTTGTAAGGCAACTTCTAACATATCCGCATAGGCACGACGCCCGCCGGTGTGGTAATAGACGCCCGTCACGCTATCGCCGAAACAGACGATCCGCACTGGTCCCGTCCCCTCTTCCAGCGCGCGACGCGTTTCCGGCAAGGAAATCGCGCCGTCCTCCTGCGCGTAACCGGCGAGGGGCGTACTCGCAAGAACCGTCGCGAGAATGAGACTGCGAATCACGACAACCCCTCCAGCGCGTACACGCGGTTCTTCGCCGCGTTACTGAAGGGACCGGAGTAATGGTAGACCTTGCACGTCTCCGGCGCGTCGGTGTCGACCGGCGTCAGTTGCTCCACGATGAAGTCGGCGAAGTCCGGCGCATTGAACGCAATGAAGGCGAGACTCAGGCAATCGATCTCCGGTTCATGGCGCTTGGTCAAATCGGGGTACGCGATGGGGCCGGTGTCCACCTGATACATCTGCTTGTCCAGACTGACGTTCATGGTTTTGGTCGGGCATTCGATGATGGCGCGCAGTCCCGTTTCTTCATTCGAGATTTCCGTCTGCGTGACGATGGGCGCCGCAGCGGCCGTCGCGTCGCGAATCTTCTCCCACGTGTCCAACTCGGAGACCTTCGACGCATCTACGAGTTTCAGGACCGGTTCGCCCCACATCTCCGTCGTCTTAGCGACGGTGCGATACCGGTCGAACTCCCCCACGGGCCGGCGAAAGACCAACCACTCGCCCTTCCCCAGGATGGGCAGAAAATCGTAGTTGTCCTGCTGGAACAAATCGCGCTCCGCAAAGGTATGCTCGCTCTTGCACGAACCGCACTGGTAATAATCCTTCCAGGTGCCCGCCGCGTCATCGATGATCCGCGTGCGGCTCTCCACCCAGAATCGCACAGAATTGAACTCGGCCGTGTTGCAGATGAAGGACCGTCCATAGTCGAGGGGAATCATCTCGGGCTCCGCGCGATCGTCCGCGCGGACGCCCACCCCGGCGAAGGCCATTCCGCACAAGGATGCCGCAGTGATTCGAAATGCCTCGCGCCGTGTTGGACTCATGGACCTGTCCTCCCTGTTGATTACCCGTAGAGTTCATTCCCGCAACCACTCGCCTTGCGCATGTTGTAGCCCGTTTGTCGCAACGCGTTCAATATGCCGGCACCTCCGATCGCTCTGCGGATCCGGCAGAGCGTGGTACCATGTGCGCCAGAATCACAACACCGATCGGGGGAACCAACGATGATAGCAATGCTCATAATGATGCTGTGCGCCGCAGGCGCGGATGAACCCGAGGTCACGGCACTTCGGACCGTGACCGTATTTGAATCCGAAGACCACTTGAACTTTCCCTGGGTGTTCCGCGGTCCAGACGGGTTCCTGTCCATGAGTTGTTCCATTGGGCATCACACCGTTACGGAACGCGGCATGGCGCTCGTTTCCAATGATGACGGAGAAACCTGGGAATCGCCCCGGGAGGACGCCGCAGGCGGCATGGGAACGCGCCTGAGCGATGGGAGGGCTGTCGATCTGTCCTGCTGGGGACCGGAACGTGCGGCGGACGGCACGTATCCTATTACAACGCTCTTTTACACGAACGGCGGCCGAACGCTTGACGCAAAGGTCGCCGGTAGCCTGACGCTTCCTTTTGTTATGCCGCCTCATTTTCACCGGAGTATCGTAGAACTGCCAGACGGAACCCTGCTCGCCACGATTTACGGTCATCAGGAAGGTCATGAAAAATACTCGTCGGTACTGATTGAGACCCGGGACGGCGGGCATTCGTGGCAATTCCGCTCGCTCATCGGCCATTCGGAGGACGCGGGCACGGAGGGATTCTGCGAACCGGCTTTGGCGCGTCTTGCAAACGGGGACTTGCTATGCGTCATGCGCGTGGGCGGGCCGTTGCACGCGACGCGTTCGACCGACGACGGCCGGACCTGGTCAGACCCGGAGGCCGTGGCGGATCACGGCGTGGACCCGGATTTACTCCTGTTAAGCAACGGCATGCTGGCGCTCAGCTACGGCAGGCCGAACGTGGACCTGATGCTATCCGCCGATGGCACCGGCCATGGCTGGAGTGCGCCGATCACGCTTTACAGGGGGCCCGGGTGCCACTACACGTCCCTGGTCGAAGCGGAGAATGGAGACCTCATGGTCTTCTTCGCCCAATCCGCGTTTGGACAGACCCCAGGGATCGGACCGCTCAATCAGATGCGGTTGGTGCGGCTATCGATTAACAACCCGTGATCCCCCGAGCGAAATACATGAGGAAGCAGGACTCGCAGATATGATATTCTACAGCCTGTGCAGGTCGAATGAGACCTGAAACACAACGTTGCGCAACTCAGGGGCGCGAATCCGGCTTTGTCGGCCGCGGTAAGGCGTTGCTTGCTGAAGGGGCGCTTCTCCGCGCGCCGGAACTTGCGAAACACTAAGCCCACGATTAGGAGAGTACTATGTACAAAATCATCCTGCTTCGGCATGGCCAGAGCACTTGGAACTTGTCAAATCGGTTTACCGGCTGGACCGATGTGGATTTGAGTGAACAGGGCGTCGAAGAGGCTCGCGCCGCCGGCAAACTGTTGCGCGAAGAGGGCTACGAATTCGATCTCGTGTACACGTCCGTGTTGAAGCGCGCCATCCGGACCATGTGGCTGACGCTCGACGAACTAGACCAGATGTGGCTCCCGGTCATTCGTCACTGGCGCTTGAACGAGCGGCATTATGGCGGACTTCAGGGGTTGAATAAGGCCGAGACCGCCGAGAAACACGGCGCGGAGCAGGTCAAGATCTGGCGTCGCTCCTACGATACGCCGCCCCCTCCGCTGGAAGAGTCGGACGAGCGGTATCCGGGCAAGGATCGGCGTTACGCGGATCTTACGAAGGACGAATTGCCGCTGACGGAAAGCCTCAAGGACACTGTTGCGCGCTTCGTACCCTATTGGCAGGAGACGATCGCGCCTCAGGTAAAGGCGGGGAAGCGTGTGATCATCGTGGCGCATGGCAACAGCCTGCGCGCGCTGGTCAAGCACCTCGACAACATGTCCGAAGCCGAGATCCTCGAACTCAACATTCCGACCGGCATTCCGCTGCTGTACGAATTGGACAAGGATCTGAAGCCGATTCGCCACACGTACCTGGGCGATCCGGAAGCCGCGGCGAAGGCCGCCGAAGCCGTCGCGAAGCAGGCCGCCGCGTCCAAGTAAGCCCCCCTTCAACAAACTAGAGCACGCCGGCGGTGGTTGCCGCCGCCGGCCTTTCCTACTCGGGAGAACCGATCATGGCTACGCCCACCGAACTGCCTTCCTGGAAAGCCCTCGCGTTTCACTTCCGCGACATGTCGAAGTTGCACATGCGCGAGCTGTTTGAACAGGACTCCAAACGGTTCGAGCGGTTCAGTCTTCGGCTGGACGATATTCTCTTCGACTACTCGAAGAACCGGATCTCGGAAGACACCATGGCCCTGCTATTCAATCTCGCGCGCGAGAGCGGGTTGAGTGAAAAGATCGAGGCCATGTTCTCAGGGGAAAAGATCAATACCACGGAAGAGCGCGCGGTGTTGCACGTGGCGCTGCGCAATCGCTCCAACCGCCCCATCGAAGTGGATGGTCAAGATGTCATGCCTGACGTAAATCGTGTACTGACCCAGATGCGCGCGTTCAGTGACGCGGTTCGGTCTGGAGAGTGGAAGGGCTACACCGGTGTAGCGATTACGGATATCGTCAACATCGGCATCGGCGGATCGGATCTGGGGCCGCTCATGGTGACGGAAGCGCTGAAGCCTTACGCGCACGAACGCATCCGCTGCCATTTCGTATCCAACATCGACGGTACGCACTTGGCCGAGACACTGAAGCAGGTCAAACCGGAAACCACGCTGTTCATTGTGGCGTCCAAGACCTTCACGACGCTGGAAACCATGACCAACGCGCAGTCCGCGCGAGACTGGCTGCTCAAATCCGCCGGGGACAAGTCCGCGGTGGCGAGGCATTTTGTGGCATTGTCGACGAACGCGGAAGCCGTGCGGGAATTCGGCATCGACACCGCGAACATGTTCGAATTCTGGGATTGGGTCGGCGGGCGCTATTCGGTGTGGTCGGCCATTGGGTTATCCGTGGCGCTCTCGATCGGGATGGACCACTTTGAAGCGTTCCTGGCGGGCGCCCACAAGGCGGACGAGCATTTCCGCACGACGCCGTTTGAAGAGAACATTCCGGTGATTATGGGGCTGCTCGGAATCTGGTACAACAATTTCTTCGACGCGCAGACGCATGCCATTCTCCCCTACGATCAGTACATGCACCGATTCCCTGCGTACTTCCAACAGGGCGATATGGAGAGCAACGGCAAGAGCGTAACGAAAGACAATGAGTGGGTGGACTATTCGACCGGACCGATCATCTGGGGCGAGCCGGGCACGAATGGCCAGCACGCGTTTTACCAGCTCATCCACCAGGGAACGAAGCTGATCCCCTGCGATTTCCTCGCGCCGGCCGTATCGCAGAACCCGATGGGCGAACACCACAAATTGCTGCTCTCGAACTTCTTTGCCCAGACCGAAGCGCTCATGGTGGGCAGAACCGAAGAGGAGGCGCGCGCGCTGCTCGAGAAGTCGGGCGTTTCTGGCGCGAAACTCGACCAACTCGCCCGCGCCAAGGCTTTTTCAGGAAACAAGCCCACGAATTCCTTCCTGTTCGCGAAACTGACGCCTGAGACGCTCGGGAAGCTAGTCGCGTTGTACGAGCACAAGATTTTCACGCAGGGCGTGATCTGGAATGTGAACTCCTACGATCAAATGGGCGTGCAACTGGGCAAGGAATTGGCCAAGTCGTTGGAAGGGGAGCTTGCCGACAACAGCCCTGTGTCGAGCCACGATGCGTCGACCAACGGGTTGATCAACTACTACAAGTCATTGCGGTAGCCCATCGCGCCGACAATGCGCCTATCGATAGATCGAGTCGACCTGCGCGTTGAATTCGCTGAAGTAACTCCAGATCATCGCGATGAATACGTAGCCGAAGTATACGGTCAGCAGGGTGTACAGCATCACCGCGATGGAAATCCCCCACTTCGCGCCCCGGCTGAGCTTCGGCGACTTGACGACGAGCGGCAGCACCAGGGGACCGATCACCGCGAAACCCAGGATCAGGATCCAGATTGGCTCGTAGTACCACCTGGCCCTCGCCTTCTTCTGTACCTGCGGTTTCCCGCAATACCGGCAGAAGCTGTCGCCCGCCTGGATCACGCGCCCACAGGCGCCGCAGGCCATCATGGAGCCCACATCGATTCGTGGAGGCTCTCCAGTTGGACCGGACGTCAATGCCGCTTGTTCGTGCTCATCCATTACTTGGCCTCGCGTATCAAGATGTCGATTTTATTGTAGATGCGCCAGCCTGAAGAAATCATCCGGATGCACGCGCGGGAATTTGATTATCTCCCTTCGGGTCGCACGGAGGTGTAGAATGGCGCAATATTTGGCGCTCCCACATGAGTTACTCGAGGAGAATCCGTGAAACACCCCAGCCCTGAAGAGCAGCGGGAACTGGTGCGGCGCTGGAAGGAGACCGGCGAGGAACTGGAACGCCTTCGCCGCGACAAGTTGCGCGGGATGCCCTACGACTGGCGGCATGTCGATGCCTTGCTACAACTTGCGGAATCCTACGATGGTCCGCCCAGGACGACCAGCGGACTCGTCGAGATGCAGCGAATCTTCATGACGCACCCGCGCTACAAGGAGTTCACGCCGGAGTACCTGGCCCGCTATCTCGATTCGAAGACTCCCGAATAGCAGATCCCGCCGCCAAGGCCGCTTGGGCGCTTCGCCCATTTCATGGTACGATGCAGCGAAGGCTCTTGGTGAACCCGCCCGTACGGGCGCGAAGCAAGCTGCATGCAAAGACATCGTATCCATAGTGTTACTACTCTGTTCCGTCGAATCGGGCGATCCTCCTTCGGCATGACGGCCATCGCATTTCTTTCGTTGCTATCGGTGCCGTTGTTAAGCGCCGACCCGATCGCTCCGGAACAAGTCGCAGACTTCTTGATTGGCACGCTCGAACGGGCGCAGCAGGATTCCACGCTGCGGGATGAACTGCGCGACGCCATCGAGCGGCAGATCGAAGCGTTGCGATCGCAACAGACTGCAGCGCCAGAATCGACGGATGCGGCAAACCGCACGGTCCGCTTTGACCGGGACATCAAACCCATCCTGTCGGAGAACTGCTTCGCGTGTCACGGTCCCGACGAGGGGCAACGCAAAGCGGGACTTCGCTTAGACCTGCCGGACGGCGCAGTGGCGACGCTGAAATCGGGAAACGCGGCGGTTGTTCCGGGAGACCGCTCAGCGAGCGCATTGTACGCGCGCGTCACGACGGAAGATCCCATCGACCGTATGCCGCCGCCGGAGTCCAACCACGCGCTCACGCCTGCGCAGATTGAAACGCTGGGAACGTGGATCGACGAAGGCGCGGAGTATGAAAAGCACTGGGCCTTCGTGCCGCCGGTGCGGCCGGAGCTTCCGGAGGTGTCCAACCCAGCGTGGCCGCGCAACGCCATCGACTACTTCATTCTCGCGAAGCTGGATAATTTGGTGGTGCAGCCGTCTGCGGAAGCGGATCGGCGAACGCTGGTCCGGCGCGTTTACCTGGACCTGATTGGGCTCCCGCCCTCCGTTGAACAGGTGGATGCGTTTTTGCGCGACAACCGTCCCGACGCCTACGAACGCGTTGTGGACGAGTTGCTGGCTTCCCCCCACTTCGGCGAACGCTGGGGACGCCACTGGCTCGATGCGGCGCGGTATGCCGATTCCAATGGGTACAGCATCGACGGACCCCGCACGATTTGGCCCTATCGAGATTGGGTCATTGGCGCGTTCAACCAGGACATGCCTTTCGATCGGTTCGTCACGGAGCAACTCGCGGGCGATTTGCTGCCCGACTCCACGCGGGACCAGAAGGTGGCGACGGGCTTTCACCGCAACACCATGATCAACCAGGAAGGCGGAATCGACGTGGAAGAGTTTCGCGTCGAGGCGGTCGTCGACCGCGTGAATACGACGGGTTCCGTGCTGCTGGGACTGACCATGGGTTGCGCGGAGTGCCACACGCACAAATACGATCCGATCACGCAGACGGAGTATTACCGGTTCTTCGCATTCTTCAATAACGACGATGAAGTCGATTTGGAATTGCCGACGCCCGAGCAGACCGAGAAACGCGCGGAAGTGAATGCCGCCGTCGCGGGTTTGCAGCAGGAGTTGGATGCCTATCTCGCGGAGACGCTGGAGCGGGGCGATGCGACCTGGGAAGCCTCGCTGACCGAAGAGCATCGCGCGAAGCTCAGCGATGAGGAACGCGCCGCACTGGATGCAGCCGCGCCGGAGCGATCCAAAGAGCAGGTCAAGCTCGTGCAGGAAGCGTTCAAGAAGACCGACGCGGAGTACTTGCGCCTGGCAGGTGAAATCGACGCGGCAAAGAAAGAAGCGCCGGCCATTACGAAGACGATGGTGCTACGTCAACGCACGGAGCCGCGCGAAACGACGGTTCACATTCAGGGCGATTTCACGCGGCACGGCGATTCGGTCACCCCGGGGACGCTTGCCGTACTTCATCCATACGAGGGTTCCGAACATGCGACCCGGCTCGACTTGGCGAAATGGCTAATGGCGCCGGAGAATCCGCTGACCGCCCGGGTTACGGTAAACCGGTTCTGGCAGCGCCTCTTCGGCCGCGGCATTGTCGAAACCGAGAATGACTTTGGCACCCAAGGCACGCCACCGACGCATCCCGAGTTGCTGGACTGGCTCGCGACGGAGTTCGTGCAACAAGGTTGGAGCGTCAAGAGCATTCTCCGCACAATGGTCACATCGGCAACGTACAGGCAAGCATCGACCACACGGGATGATTTGAACGAAATCGATCCGACTAACCGCTGGTTGGCCCGTCAGTCCCGCGTACGACTGGACGCCGAGATCATTCGCGACGCCGGGCTTCAGGTATCCGCCCTGCTCGATCCGCGCATTGGCGGACCGAGCGTGCATCCGCCGCAACCGGACGGGGTCATGTCGCTGGGTCAGCGCAACCGGCCCTGGGACGTGAGCAAAGGCGGAGACCGCTACCGCCGCGGCATGTACACCTATTTCTGGCGCGCGACACCGTATCCGTCATTGATGGTCTTCGACGCGCCGAACGCGATGATGGCCTGCACGCGCCGCACGCGATCGAATACGCCGTTGCAAGCATTGACCCTGCTGAACGATAAAGCTTTTTTCGAGGTGGCGCAGGCGCTGGCAAAACGCATTGCCGAACAAAACGCTGACGCTCGCGAAACGTCCATCGACTACGCCTTCGAAGTGTGTCTTGGCAGAGAGCCCAGCGTCCGCGAACAACAGATCGTGGCGCAGTTGATGGACCGGCAATCCGACGAGGGCCGTGACCCGTGGCTGGCAGTAGCGCGAACGCTGCTGAATCTCGACGAATTCATCACGCGCGAGTGAGGGAGACGAACCTCCGTATGCAAAGGAAGGCACCCGAAAAACTGTTGCATGAAGTCACCCGGCGCCACTTCTTTCAGCAATGCGGCGTGGGACTGGGGTCGATCGCCCTGGGATCGCTGCTGGGTCCGGGTCTGGTTTCCGCGTCAGAGGCGAACCCGCTGGCTGTCAAGACAGGGCATTTCCCGGCGCGCGCGAAAAACGTGATCTTTCTCTTCATGGCGGGCGGACCGAGCCAGTTGGAGTTGTTCGACTACAAACCGCAGTTGCAGAAGTACAACGATCAACCCATCCCGGATTCGTACCTTGAAGGCAAGCGCTTCGCCTTCATGGATACCTTCACCAAGGAAAAGCCGAAGCTTCTCGGTACCGTGCGTAAGTTCGCGCAACACGGGCAATGCGGCGCGTGGGTGTCGGAGTGCTTCCCCCACACGGCCGGAATCGTCGACGATGTCTCCTTCATCAAGACCGTGGCCACGGACGTGCCGAACCACGCGCCCGCTAAAATCTTCATGAACACGGGCTCCGCCCAATTCGGACGTCCGAGCATGGGGTCATGGGTTACCTACGGAATCGGCAGTGAATCGAACGACTTGCCGGGGTTCGTGGTGTTGCAGAGTGGCCCACGCGGACCGCGCGGCGGCGCACCGCTCTGGGGCAGCGGCTTCTTGCCGTCCGCCCATCAGGGTGTGCCGTTCCGTTCTACGGGCGACCCCATTCTCAATCTCAGCCGGCCCGAGGGTGTGGACGACGCGGAACAGCGTCGCATCATCGACGCGGTCAATCAGCTCAATCGGGAGCATCTGGACGTAACAGGCGATTCGGAAATCGCGACGCGCATCTCGTCGTACGAGATGGCCTATCGCATGCAGAGTAGCGCCCCTGAACTGATGGATCTTTCCCAGGAAACGCAGACGACGCTGGACATGTACGGCATCGAGCCGGGTAAACCCTCGTTTGCGTATAACTGCCTGCTGGCTCGGCGTCTTGTCGAAAGAGGTGTGCGATTCGTGCAGCTCTACCACACGAACTGGGACCATCACGGCGGCAACACGGAAAACTTGACGAATTCACTGGACGAAGTGTGTCTCGACGTGGATCAAGGCGGCGCGGCGCTCGTCAAGGATTTGAAGGCGCGAGGGTTGCTCGACGACACGCTGGTCATCTGGGGTGGCGAATTTGGGCGCACGCCCATGGGCGAAGTGCGCGATACGGTGGGCCGGAACCATCACATCGAATGCTCGACCCTGTGGATGGCGGGCGGTGGTGTGAAGGCAGGATTCACGCTCGGCGAGACCGACGAGCTTGGGTTCTCGCCGACCGAAGATCCGGTGCACGTGCACGACATTCAGGCGACAGTGCTTCACCTGCTGGGAATCGATCACCTGAAGCTGACCTACCGGTTCAAGGGCCGCGATTTTCGTCTGACTGACGTCGCGGGCAACGTTTTGCATAAGTTGCTTGTGTAGCCTCAGGCTGCGGCTTCCATCCGCGCGCGCCGTTTCGCGACGACGCGTTTCACCACTTCGTCCACGATCACGCCGGTCAGAATCACCGCTCCGATGATGGCGAATTCCAGGTGGGTCGGGATGTGGAGGATGTTGATGGCGTTGTATAGCACGCGCATCACGGCCGCCCCGATGACGACGCCCACGATAGACCCTTCGCCGCCGCGCAAACTGCACCCGCCCAATACCGCCGCGGCGATGGCGTAGAGTTCGTAAAACTCGCCGAGGCCGGACGGTTGAATGGAATTCACATCGAGCGCGAACAGAATCCCGCCCAGTCCCGCGAGCAGCGAACAGAACACATAGGAGACGATGATGACGCCGTCGGTTCGGATGCCGCTGTATTTCGCCGCCGTTTCGTTCTGGCCCAAGGCGACAAGGTGACGGCCAAACCGCGTGAAATTGAGCAGGATGCTCGCGACGATGGCAAGCGCGATCATGATCAGGAAAGGGACCGGCAGTGAGAAGCCGCCGATGGGCAGCGCGCCGGTGGCGAGGGAACGCAGCCCTTCAAACGAGGACCCAAACCCGAGGCTCTGGTCATCTGTAACGTATCTTGCGAGCCCACGGTACAGGAGCAACCCGCACAGGGTGACAACAAAGGGTTGCAGGCGAAGTTTCGTGATCAAGAGTCCGTGCGCGAGGCCGATACAGAGCGACATCGCAACGACCGTTGCGAGGGCCACGGGGACGCTGACTTCCTTTACGGCGAGCAGCCAGGCAAGCATGGAACCGACGAGCCCCACCACGGAACCGATGGAGAGGTCGATTCCGCCGGAAATGATGACGTAGGCCACGCCGATGCTGATGATGCCGTAGAGCGCGGTCCAGCGGATAGTATTCTGGATGTTGTAGGCATTGACGAAATTCGGATTCGCGATTGCGGTGAACGCGCAGACGAACACCAGTAGACTGAATATCCCGAGTGTCTTCTTCATCGCCGCGCCTTGCAGTCGAATAAGGCGACGCTATTCACCGCGCAACTCCGCGAGTTTCGTGCGGAA
>CAZWDH010000148.1:0-16847 GCA_964632865.1 uncultured Nitrospiraceae bacterium | reverse complement strand
CGAAGAAGTGACGGACATGTCGCGCTCGGTGAAGGGCGAAGTCATCGCGTCGACCTTCGACGAGCCCCCCGAACGCCACGTGCAGGTCGCCGAGATGGTGCTGGAAAAGGCCAAGCGCCTCGTCGAGCACAAGCGCGACGTGATCATCCTGCTGGACTCGATCACCCGTCTCGCCCGCGCGTACAACGTGATCGTGCCTGCCAGCGGCAAGGTGCTTTCCGGTGGTGTGGATGCGAATGCCTTGCAGCGCCCGAAACGGTTCTTCGGCGCAGCCCGTAACATCGAAGAAGGCGGCAGCCTGACGATTCTCGCCACGGCGCTCGTCGAAACCGGCAGCCGCATGGACGATGTCATCTTCGAAGAGTTCAAAGGCACGGGCAACATGGAGATCCACCTGGATCGCCGCCTCATGGAGAAGCGCATCTTCCCGGCCCTCGACGTGCTCAAGTCGCGTACGCGTAAGGAAGAACTGCTGATTGCCGAAGACGAGTTGCAGCGCATCTGGCTGTTGCTGAAAGTGCTCAGCCCGCTCAGTGTCACGGAAGCAACGGAATTGCTCATCGACAAGCTGAGAAAAACGAAGACCAATTCCGACTTCTTGTCGATGATGCAGAAGATGTAGGCCGGGCTCGGGGGAAATCCGAGGTTGAGAAGCTAGGCGTTTCCCGTGCCACCAGTGCGCGCGTGACGATCAAACCACGCGCAGGCCACGTGCGGCAGGTCCTCGTGGCCGCCGTCAAAGATGGTGAGCCGGGAGGCTCCGGCGTTACGCCGGAAGTAGACGGCGCGATCGAAGGACGGATCGGACCGATCGGTCGGATCCGTCAGATCGGTCAGATCACGAGTCTTACGCTCGAGGATCAACTCTAGTTCTGCGTCCGAGATGCGTGGTGCGCCTAGCGCCTCCGCGAGCGCGTTGAATGCCCACACGCTGTGTTGCACGCCGATTCCTCGTGGTTGACCATCGTTGATGCCATGTGCAATGTCGACAGGAATTCCAGATGCCTTGTCCATGTGGAACACGGGCGAACGATAGTGCAATTCGCTATCGACTTCTGACGAGGAACCCGGCGCGCCTCCGGCGACTTTCTCCACGTGTCGGTAGGCCTTGGCGTCCATCGCCTTGCATTCGGCGTGAAAAGCGGCTAAGTCGGTGATGGAACACCAAGCTGACACGGCGGCCCAGCGGTCCGGCGCTTCGCCCGCCATGACGAGCGCCATGTGACCGCCGCCCGAGCACCCGCCCACATAGATACGATTCTCGTCGACGTCGTGATTCGCACAAGCCCAGTCCACGGCATCGAGCACATCCTGCCGGGCATGCCGCGACGCGCAGGCTTGCGGGCGGCGGTTGGGTCCGCGAAAGTCGGGTGCGAGAAAGTGCCAACTTCGTTTGGCCGCTTCGACCTGCCACGGCGTGGAATCGAAATCATAGTGATGCCGCCACGGATGGAGGTAAACCAGAAGAGGACGCGGACCGTCGATTCTCGCGGGTATGAAGAGGCACGGTTGCCGGTGACGATCAACCGTACTTTGCACTCGGATGGTGTACTGTGCGGCGGTTGCGGATACCTTGTCGCGCCTGCGCAAGCCCAATCTTTGAAGCAGCCGCTTCACCGGGGCAACGTCATCCGCCCCGCGCGGCGCGAACCGCGTCGGCAAAGGCCCTGGCGTTCTTGGTGATGCCGTCGAAATCGCGCGCGGCCACGAGTTTCTTCGCGACAAGATTTCCACCGACACCGAGCGCCACGGCACCCGCCTTCAGAAACTCACCCACGTTGTCCACTTCTACGCCGCCCGTGGGAATGAGCGGGATCTGGGGAAGCGGCCCTTTGATGGCCTTGAGATACTCTGGTCCGCCGATGCTCGCGGGAAACACCTTGACAAAATCCGAGCCCGCCTCCCATGCGGTGAGAATCTCCGTCGGCGTATAGGCGCCGGCAGCGATTGGCTTTCCGTACCGGCGCGCCATTTGAATCACGGGAATCGACAGAGTAGGCGTAACAACATACTCCGCGCCGGCGAGGATAGCCATGCGGCAGGTTTCCGCGTCCAGTACCGTTCCTACACCCAGAAGCACGTCCGCCCCCGATAGCTTCTTAGACGCGGTCTCAATACATTCCAGCGCCCCTGGGGTCGTCATGGTCACTTCAATACAGTGAACGCCACCCGCCGCGACGGCTTCCACCACCCGGACCAGATCGTCGCCCCCGGAATCCGCACGAACGACCGCGACAATGCATTTCTCGCTTAGATAGTTGATGGCGTCATACTTATTCATGATTTGTTTCCCCAGTATTGCTGCACGCGCCGCATTCGAACACAGGATCCACCCGCGCTTCAACCGCCGGGCGCCGTGCTCCTACCGCCGAGCCCGTTCTACCGGTAGCACACAGCGGAACCCCACCGTAGGTAATGCGCTTTCCGGAAACAATCCTTTCCGCGCGGCGCATCGAAGTTCGTCGGCCTTGGAGTGCCACGATCCGCCACGAATCGCTCGCTTAGGCGGACCCGTGCGAGCCGCCGCCTCACGACGGGCGGGATCGTAGGGAAGAAACAGGTCGGCCGTCCACTCGTACACGTTTCCCGCCAGGTCGTACACATTGTCCGGCGTCTTGCCTTCTTCGTGCATGGATACAATGGAGGGCATGTTGAGAAAGTCGCGATAGTTTGCTTTGTGGGCGTCCGGTTCCTGGTGACCCCACGGGTACTTCCGGTTTTCCTTGCCGCGTGCCGCGTATTCCCATTGCGCCTCCGTGGGCAAGGCTTTCCCGGCCCAGGCGGCGTACGCGGCCGCGTCCTCCCACGTTACGCCTATGACCGGTTGATCGGCGCCCCGGTAGTCCGGGATGCCCCAGAGCTTGGGATTCGGCCGGCCCGTGGCGCGCAGAAACTCCTCGAACTGGGCGTTCGTCACGGGATACGCGTCTATGTAGAAGGGCTCCACCGTTACTTCAAATTCAGGCGCTTCATCGGGAATCCCGTTGTTACCCATGAGAAAACTGCCGCCTTCGAGAAACACCATCCCGTCCGTGGAAACCTCACGTCCCGGTTCGACCTCAATGCGCGTTTTCAGGGTCGCACGATAGGATTCGTCAAACGCCTTCAGGAGATTCGAGCGGAAATCGCCCGCGGTTTGCCAGCGATCCTCACGCGGGATCTGGACCGCCTTCTGCAACACCGCCAAGAGCGAAGGGGCGACATCGTCACGCACGGCGGTCACTTCGACGAAATCGTCCAGCGGCGTCCGCAGGTTGAGCAATTCCCGAAAGATCAGCCCAACCGAGTAGAGGTCGGCGCGGGAATCGATTTCCGCATGGCGCAACTGCTCGGGCGACGCATAGGCCTCGGTACCCACCACCCGCGTTGCTTTACCATCGGGTCCCTTGTCCGTGAAGAGGCACTCTTCATCGACGACCTTGGCGAGTCCGAAGTCCAGCACCTTCAGATGTTCGCCCGCGAGCAACATGACGTTCTCCGGCTTGATATCGCGATGGATGACGATGCGGTGCGCGTAGTCGAGGGCTGCGAGAATTTGTGCGGTCAACGTAACGGCCAGCCGCACGTCGACTAATCTCCTCTGGTTGCGGCAATTCCGGAGGTAGGCTCGCAAGGATTGCCCCTGGAGGAACTCCATGGAGATGTAGAGAATCCCCTCCGGCGTCGCACTGACGTCGTGGACCGCCACGACGTTCTCGTGACGAAGGCGGCGGGCGACTTGGGCCTCCTGAATGAACAGTTTGACACCTTTTTGCGTGTGCACGATGCGGGGGTCAAGAAACTTCAGTGCGACGCGTTCGTTCATCAACGTGTCGTGGGCCCGGTATACCATGCCCATTCCGCCCTTGCCGATGGGCGCCTCGACGACGTATCGATCGGAAATCCGGTGGCCCGGCTCGAACTGCAGATCCAGTTCCCGGTCACCGTTTGCCGTGTGAGGAACCAGCAACCGCGCGCCACAGCCAAAGCACAGCCCCCAACGTCCCTGGACCGTTGGTGGTACCGAGATAGTCAGACCGCATTGAGTGCACGTAACGTGAATCATGGTAAGGCCGGAATGCTACCACAGCCGCGTGACGGCGAGCAATGTGTCTTCCGTTGAAAGGGTGACGAAGCTCACCGCGGACACCCCATAACGAACCGGCCCGAGTCGGGGGTGTCCGAAGCGGGCCGGCGTGGTTTTTTGATGGAGCGATTTACACTTCGAAACTATCGCAGTAGCGATAGGCGTCAATCAGGGCGCGCTCGCCTTCCTTGCCGGGCTGCGAGTTGCCGTGCTCCATGCCCATGATACCGTCGAACCCCTTGCCGTGGATATGTTTGAAGATGTTTTTGTAGTTCATTTCGCCGGTCGTCGGCTCTTTACGGCCGGGATTGTCTCCGATCTGGAAATAGGCGACTTCGCTCCACGCGCGGTCGATATTGGGGATGATGTTCCCCTCGGTAATCTGCTGATGATACATGTCGAACAAGATCTTGCACGAGGGGCTGCCCACGGCCTGGCAAATCATGAACGCCTGAGGAATCTTCGTGAGAAAGAGACCGGGATGATCGCGCCACGCATTTAACGGCTCCAACACCATGACCAAGCCTTCCGGTTCACAAATCTCGGAGCAGACTTTCAGGTTATCGATCACATTTGCGGTCTGGTAGTCCCACTCCAAGCCCGTGTCGTAGATCCCGCAGACGACCGTGCACCATTTTGCGTTCACGCGTTTCGCGACTTCGACGGAGTCCTTGATATCCTGGACCAGCTTCTTGCGCATCTCCGGATCGCTGGAGGCAAAGGTGACCTCGTTGAAGCTTGCGGAGGCGACGAATACCCCCATGGTCATGTTGAGTCGCGCCATTTCCTGAGCAATGCGATCTTGCAACTCGACCGGCTTGCCCTTCATGCCGTTGTCTTCCAGCGCGGTGAATCCTTCATCCGCCATAAACTTGAGCTGGTCGATGGGATCCTCGCCCGCGCTGTTCTTGAACATCCCGAAGTGGGGGGCATACTTCAATTTGAACGCCGTTGATCCTGCCTCCGCAGCGGCGGCCCGCGACGTGCCTGCAGCGGCCAATGCCGTTGCACCCGCAGCGGCGATTCCTGTCGTCAAAAAATCTCGACGGTCCATCATCCGATCTCCTCACTTGCTGATTTCTACATTTTCCCCCGCGGACGGCGTCGTTACGCGAAGCGGAATCAGCCTACCGCGTTTGGCGGTCGCATTGCCAAATTCTGAACAATCTACTCCGCCGGCGGCTTGAAATTCGTGACGCCCGCCGATTCCAGCGCCTTCATGAAGCCGTCCTTGTCGACAGCTTTCCTCCACGCTTCTTCGGCTTCCACCACATCCTGCTTCACGAATCTTGCCAACTCGTCGTTGAGGAGGGTCATCCCCTCCTTCTTAGCGGTCTGCATGATGCTCATGATCTGATTATTCTTCGCTTCGCGGATTAGCGAAGACACCGCCGCGTTAACGATGAGCACCTCCAGGGCAGCCACGCGCCCGCCGCCCTTCTTCTTGAGGAGGTTCTGGGCCACGATGCCTTTCAACGTGCCCGCGAGCATGGTGCGGATTTGTTGTTGCTGCTCCGACGGGAATTGGTCGATGAGCCTGTCCACCGTGGAAATGGCGGTGGTGGTGTGCAAGGTGCCAAAGACCAAGTGCCCCGTTTCCGCAGTTTCGATGGCGATATGGGTCGTTTCCAGATCGCGCATTTCACCTACGAGCACGATGTCCGGGTCCTCGCGCAGGGCGGCACGCAGTGCAGCCTTGAAGCCTTTGGTGTGGGTGTGGACCTCGCGCTGGTTGATGAGGCAGCGCTTGTTCTTGTGCACAAACTCGATAGGGTCCTCGATGGTGATGATGTGGTCGCTGCGGGTCGCATTGATCAGGTCGATCAACGCCGCCAAGGTCGTCGACTTTCCGCTTCCCGTTGGCCCCGTCACCAGCACCAGCCCCTTGCTCAAGGTGCAGAATTTCTTGACCGCGTCCGGCAGTCCCAGTTGTTCGCACGTGAGGATCTCGGTCGGGATTAGACGAAATACCCCGCCGATTCCCTTGTGATCCATGAACACGTTGCAGCGGAAACGCCCATATCCCTCAAGCTCATACGCGAAATCCGTGTCGTGGACCTCGTTGAACTGCTTTTCGTTTTCCGGCGGCATAATCTCATAGAGCACAGTCTTGACGGTCTGGGCGTCCAGGTTCTCTTCCGATCGCAACGCCGCGATGGACCCGTCTTTGCGCAGGATCGGTTTGCACCCGGTGCAAAAATGAAGGTCCGAAGCACCGTGCTCGACCATCGCCTTCAGATACTTATCGAGTTGCGCCATGTATCAATCCTCCCCGATCAGCTTCGCCCTTCGCGCCCCGCGTGCGCAGGGCCGGTGTATCTCGTGGCCGCAACACGCTACCATCCGTTCCCTGGCGAAACAACCCATTTCTCGTCGCCCTGGAATCGGCCGTATATCGTGGTGACCGCGCGAAGTTCACGAGACGGCCGCATTGCCGCGACGCGAATACCTCCTTTGGTTTTGGGGACTCTTGTCCGGGGTGCCTTGCACAGATCTGTTCGCGTCGGGTATGTCCGCCGCACATATCTCGGCAGGAGCCACAAAAACCGACACGCGGCGCCGGGTGTCGTTAACCTGCACGATTTCAGCACGTTATAGGCAATCATGCGCTAAGGTGTTTGTTGATAATGAGTTGGCATTGAATATGCAGCCTTTTTGAAGCGGCACTACAGGCAACTTGATCTTTCGGTTTCAAACGCGGTATAAGGGTGTTGAAACAAATCGTGAAATAAATCACGATTAGGCGATCAGAGGTAGGCCTCCCCCGGTCCGAGATTCGGACGGCCGGTAGAACGGCGGCAGCGCCGCCAACCAACGAGAGGTAGCAGTATGGCCAAGATTCTCGTAGTCGACGACGACCCGGATATCACGGAGGCCTGTGCGCTCTTCCTCGAACGCGAGGGGTTCGAGGTCGTCAGCGCCAACAGCCGGTCCTCGGGGATGGCTTCTATTGAAGGAGCGCCCCCAGACCTGGTCATCCTGGACGTCATGATGGAGCAGCCGGACGACGGCATGGCAATGGCGCAGGATCTGCGCCGCAACGGGTTCACCAACCCCATTCTCATGCTGACCAGTATCAGCAAGGTCAGTGGGCTGGAGTATGGCCGGGACAACGACGTGGTGCCGGTGGACGAGTTCCAGGAGAAGCCCGTGGACCCTGCCACGCTTATCGAGAAGGTCAAGCGCCTGCTCGCGGCGAAGGAGGGATAAGCCATGTTGCAAACGGAACAAGACAGACTGCGAGACGAAATCCAACGCTGGGGCTTGGTGTACGGCAAGGAACGGAGCGCACTCATTCCCATTCTGCAGGAAATTCAACGCGTTCATTCCCGCATTTCCGACTTCGCGATGCAGGTTGTGGCGGACATGCTCGATATTCATCCCGTGGAAGTTTACGGCGTCGTGTCCTTCTATAGCTTCCTGGACTGGAAGCCCAAGGGGCGCTTCGTCATTCGGCTGTGCCGGACCATTTCCTGCGACATGCAGGGCAAAGACCGGCTCGCGCGGCAGTTGGAAAACGACCTGGGCATCACCTTCGGAGAGACGACCCCGGACGGACGGTTTACGCTGGAATGGGCCAACTGCATCGGCATGTGCGATCAAGGCCCGGCCCTGCTGGTCAACGACCACGTCTTTACGCGGGTGACCCCGGACCGGATCCACGACATTCTCGAGGGGTGCCGGAAGGTATTCGGCGTGCACGCGGCGCAAACCTTGCAGGAGCAGTTGGTATGACTACGACAACGAACGGCCGCGGCGTTCAAACCACGACGACAGGGCATTTGACCTTCGGAACGGTGAAGCCGAACAGCGGCCTCCAGAATGCCATTAAGAAGAGCCGTGCCGACATCATCGGCGAAATCAGCGCCTCCGGCATGAAAGGCCGGGGCGGCGCCGGGTTCCCGACGGGTGTTAAATGGAACCTCGCAGCAGCGGCGCAGGACGAACAAAAATTCGTCGTGTGCAACGCCGATGAAGGCGAGCCGGGGACGTTTAAGGACCGGGTCATCCTGTCCGAATACGCCGACCTCGTCTTTGAAGGCATGACCATCGCGGGTCTCGCGATCGGCGCGAATGCCGGCATCGTCTATCTACGCGGTGAGTATAGCTACCTGCGGCCTTTGCTGGAGGCGGTTCTGGAAAAGCGGCGTGGCCAGAATCTCCTGGGCGAAAACGTGCTCGGGCGCGAGGGATTCAGTTTCGATATCACGATTCGAATGGGGTCCGGCGCCTACGTGTGCGGTGAAGAGACCGCGCTCATCGAATCGCTGGAAGGATACCGCGGCGAACCGCGCAACCGCCCGCCGTTCCCGGTCGATACGGGATACCTGGGCCATCCCACGATTGTGAACAACGTTGAGACGCTCGCGTGGGCCGCCTGCATCCTGTCGAAGGGTGCCGCATGGTTCAAGGGCATCGGTACGGACAAGTCGACCGGCCTGAAGCTGTTCAGCGTATCCGGAGACTGCGAACGTCCGGGTGTCTACGAATTTCCCATGGGCATCTCCATAGCCGAGCTTCTGCGCGAAGTCGGCGGCGAAGGCGCCAAGGCCGTGCAGGTTGGCGGCGCTTCGGGACATTGCGTTCCCGCGAAGGAGTTCGCCCGAACCCTCGCGTTTGAAGATATTCCCACCGGCGGGTCCATCATCGTATTTGGACCGCACCGGGACATGCTGGCCATCGTTCATAACTTCCTCGAGTTCTTCGTGGACGAGTCCTGCGGACAATGCACGCCGTGCCGCGCCGGTACGGTGAAACTGCTGGAAGGCGTCGAACTGCTCCGCGACGGCGACTGCTCGATGCAGTACCTGCGCGAACTGTGTTCGCTGAGCGAAACGATGCAGTTGGCCTCCAAGTGCGGCCTGGGCCAATCGAGCCCCAACGCCTTCCTCTCCATCGTGAAGCATTTCCAGGACGAGATTATGGGACGAACCGACCTCGCGACGGCGGGTAAGGAGTAGAGCATGTCGGATACGAGCACATTTGGAAAAGACGTATCGCGGGCGCCGGTCAGTCAACGGGGTCATCGCATCGATTCGCCCGTGGACGCGACTGCGATTGGCGGGCAGATTTCGGTGGAGATCGACGGCAAAAGCCTGAAAGTGCCAATCGGCACCACGATTCTCGACGCGGCCAAGGAACTGGGGCTGAAAATTCCCACCTTGTGCCATCACGAAGACCTCTGCGTGGCGGGCGTATGCCGCATGTGCGTGGTGGAAGTCGAGGGGCAGCGGACCTTACAGGCCTCCTGCGCTTTTCCCATCACACAGCCCATCAAGGTGAAAACCCATTCCCGCAAGGTGCGTCAGGCGCGGCGGCATATTCTCGACCTGCTCCTGGCAAATCACTACGGCGAATGCTACGCCTGCGGCCGGAACAACAACTGTGAGTTGCAGACCCTGGCCAAAGAATATGGCGTCGATTTCTTCCGCTTCGGCCATCCCGAGGAGCCCATGTTCGAACTCGACACGTCGAGTCACTCCGTCGTGCGCGACATGAACAAGTGCATCCTGTGCCGGCGCTGCATCCGGACTTGCATCGACTTCCAGGAAGTGGGCGTGCTCGAAGTGGAAGGCCGCGGCGCGGAATCCAAGGTCGCGACTTTCATGGACAAGCCGCTCGCGGAAGTCGTTTGCATCAATTGCGGCCAGTGCATCAACCGTTGCCCGACGGGCGCCTTGCGCGCGAACGACCCGACCGACGAAGTGTGGGCAGCCATCGACGATCCGACGAAACACGTCATCATGCAGACGGCCCCGAGCCCGCGCGCCGGTATCGGCGAATGCTTCGGGTTACCGCCGGGCCGCGCATTGACCTTCGAGATGAATACGGCGCTTCGCCAGTGCGGGTTCGACAAGGTCTTCGACACGAACTTCACGGCAGACCTCACGATCATCGAGGAAGGCACGGAACTGATCCTTCGCTTGAAGAAGGCGTTGGTGGACGGAGAGCCGGTGGCGATTCCGCAGTTCACGAGTTGTTCACCGGGTTGGGTGAAGTACATCGAACACTTCTATCCCGAGTATCTGACCCATCTGTCGAGCGCAAAGAGTCCGCAGCAGATGTTCGGCGCGCTGATTAAGACCTACTACGCGCACCTGAACAAGATCGATCCCAAAGACATCGTGTCCGTGGCGCTCATGCCATGCTCGGCCAAGAAGTTCGAGTGTAACCGGCCGGAGATGTGCGACAGCGGATACAAAGACATCGACTACGGATTGACGACACGCGAACTCGGCAAGATGATCAGCGAAGCCGGGATCTATCTGCCCGACCTGCCCAAGTCCGACTTCGACGCGCCCTTCGGAAGCGCAACCGGTTCGGGCGTCATCTTCGGCGCGACCGGTGGTGTGATGGAAGCCGCGTTGCGTACGGTCATCGAACTGGTCACCGGAAAGAAAGTCGAGAACTTCTTCGACCACGCCGAGATTGTGCCCCTTCGCGGTTTTGAAGGCATCCGGTACGCCGAGGTTCCCATCACCGAAGTGGGACCCGTCCCCGACATTCTCAAGGGGTTGGTGGATAACTGGGATTGGTTGAAGGGTGCGACGCTCAAGGTCGCCGTGGCCCACGGTACCGCCTACGCCAAGAAGGTGATGGAAGACATCCGCGCCGGCGGCAAGTTCAGCGAGTGCCACTTCATCGAATTCATGGCCTGCCCCGGTGGGTGCCTCGGCGGCGGCGGACAGCCGATTCCGACGAGCCCCGCGATTCGCGCGGCGCGCGCGCAGGCGATCTATTCCGAAGACCGGGCCTACGATGTGCGCAAGTCGCATGAGAACCCGGCGATAACCCGCATCTACAACGAGTTCCTCACCGACGGCCCCTGTGGGCATCTCAGCCACAAGCTGTTGCATACCCACTACACCCCGCGAGGGAAATTCATCACGTAGGAGATGAGATGAAGACGGAGCGCTCCAGCTCACAGGGATGTGGCGAGATTCTGGAATACGTAGAACTCGATGCGGCTGAACTCGAGGCCGCCGACTTCTCCGAGCAGGAGCGCTCCGTCTTGGACGCCGTCAACCAGCGCGTCGCAGCGGGCGAAACCCTCGACGCGATCATGCGTTTTGTTTTTGACAGTACCCGCGACCTGTTCCCTTGCGACCGCATGGGCCTGGCCTTTCTGGAGGAGGACAGTTCCCGCGTCGTGGCCTACTGGTCTTGCGCGGACTATGATCCTTTGCTGCTCGATAAGGGTTATGCGGAAGATCTGAAGGGAAGCTCCCTGGAATCGGTTTTTCAACGGGGCTGCATTCGCATCATCAACGACCTGCAGCAATACCTCGAAAGCAAGCCCATCAGCGCCTCATCAGCCTTGCTGGTGCGGGAGGGCGTGCGGTCCAGCATGACCTGTCCGCTGACGGTCGACGGACGGCGAGTGGGATTCCTCTTCCGTAGCTCGCGGACCCCCTGCGCCTACGATCGCCACCAAGCCCTCCTTCAGGCGGCCATGGTCGAACGGCTCGCTCAGGCGGTCGAGAAGGCTTACCGCATCGAGCAACTGGAGAATGCCAATCTAGCCTATCGCGAGTTGCTGGCCTTCGTGAGCCACGAGGTAAAAAGCCCCGTTGCATCGATTGCCATGGATGCCCGTGTCCTGGCGGAAGCGTACCTGGGTGAATTGGCTCCGCAACAGCGCCGGAAAGTGCAACGGATCATCGCGAAAGCCGAGCACGTCCTGCTGCTCGCGCGCGACTACCTCGATCTCACGCGCATCGACACCTTAAGTCCCGATCCGCAGTTTCACGAAGTGGCCGATTTCGTTGCGGAAGTCATGGAGCCTGCCATCGAGATTGGCGGCGCGCAACTGGAAGACCGCAACATGTGGATCACGCGCGAGTTTCCAAAAGCGCTGCTCCATGTGACCTGCGAACCTGAACTCCTGAGGATCGCCCTCGGCAATCTGATGTCCAACGCGGTAAAATATGGAAAGGAAGGCGGGGAAGTGCGCGTCAAGATCGAACGCACTCGCATCGGAGTCCGCGTGGCGGTCTGGAATGAAGGCCCCGGATTCCCTGCCGAAAGCAAGCCACGATTGTTCCGCCGGTTTTCCAGGCTGCAAACCTCCGAAACGAAACAGGTTTCCGGAACGGGAATCGGACTCTACTCTGTCTGGCGCATCGCCAAGCTGCACGGGGGGCATGCGGACGCGGAGTCCGAAGAAGGCCAGTGGGCCGAGTTCACGATCGAGATCCCCCAACCGCCCGGCACCCTCGACCGGGACACCATGGAGACGTTCCTGTCATGTTAAGCGAGCAAACGAAAATCCCCATTGACGAAGAGCGCATTGAAACCACGCTGGCCTACGGCGCCCAGAAGGACGAAGCCCGCGTGCGCGAAGTAGTCGCCAAGGCCCTGGAACTGAAGGGGCTCAACGCGAACGACGTCGCCGTACTGATGGCCGTAAGCGATCCGGAACTGTTGGGCGAGATCTTCCTCGCGGCCCGGACCGTAAAGGAAGAAATCTATGGGCGGCGGCTGGTGCTTTTCGCGCCGCTCTATGTGTCCAACCTGTGTTCCAACGAGTGCTTGTATTGCGCCTTCCGCAAGACGAACACGGGCGTGAAACGCCGCGCCTTGACGCAGGAAGAGGTTGCGCGGGAAACGAAGATCATTATCGAGCAGGGACATAAACGCATCCTTCTCGTGGCGGGCGAGTCGTATCCGGTGGAAGGCTTCCCGTATATCCTGCGCTGTTTGGAAACCATCTACGCTACTAAGAGCGGCCGCGGCGAGATTCGGCGCGTCAACGTGAATATTGCGCCCCTCACGGTGGACGAGTTCAAGGAACTGAAGGCTGCGCACATCGGTACGTACCAGCTTTTCCAGGAGACCTACCACCGCGAGACCTACGCGAAGGTCCACGTGGAGGGAAAGAAGTCAGACTTCGACTGGCGCATCAGCGCGCCCGACCGCGCCATGGAAGCGGGAATCGACGATATCGGCGTGGGTATTCTCTTTGGATTGTTCGACTGGCGCTTTGAGATCCTCGCGCTGATGCAGCACATCGAGCACTTGGAGAAGGCTTTCGGCGTGGGACCCCACACGATCAGCGTCCCGCGGCTCGAACCAGCCTTCGGGTCCGACATGGCGAGCCAACCGCCTCACCCGGTTTCCGATATCGATTTCCGGAAGCTTGTGGCGATCCTGCGGCTCGCCGTCCCGTACACCGGCATCATCATGTCCACCCGCGAAACCCCGAACATCCGGCGCGAAACCTTCGCGCTCGGCGTCAGCCAGATCAGCGCCGGCAGCCGGACCAACCCGGGCGGTTATGCCGAAGACGAAGAGTACGACGGCAGCCAGTTCTCCCTGGGCGACCATCGGCCGGTGGACGAAGTTATCCGCGACATCGCGGCTTTGGGGTATATCCCGTCCTTCTGCACCGCGTGTTACCGGCTCGGCCGGACGGGCCAGGACTTCATGGATCTGGCCAAACCCGGAAAGATCAAGGACCATTGCGACGTCAACGCGCTGAGCACTTTCGTCGAGTACCTCGAGGACTACGGTTCTCCGTACACCAAGGTGGTTGGCGAGGAATGCATCGCCAAGGCGCTCGAAGGGTTCACTGAGCACCGGCGCGACGTGGCCCAGATTCTGATGGATCGCGTTCGCGAAGGCGATCGCGATGTGTTCGTATAGTTCGCAGCGAGATTACGGGAGTGGAGGTTCCTCATATGGATAAGCACAATATTCTTGGCGTTCATATTACCGACCGTATCGAGAAGGCGAGCGTCGTTCAGGACATCCTTACGAAGTACGGCTGCAACATTCAGACCCGCATCGGGCTTCACGAGGTGGACAGGAATCATTGCGCGCCCAACGGACTGATCGTGCTGGAACTGTTCGGTGACGAAGCCATTTGCGATGAGCTCCGTGATACACTCAAGGCGGTCAAGGGTGTGGAGGTCCAGCAGATGATCTTCGACCACCCGCACTGAAGGGAAGCCTTGCCGATCGCTGACACGAAGCCGTCTGTTCCCCCGAGGACACTTCCCGTGGCGGACCGCATCTCAAGGTGGGGCAACCCATGAACGACACCTACCGTACAGAGCACGATTCCCTTGGCGAACGCCAGATTCCCTCGGACGCCCTGTACGGCATTCACACTGACCGTGCCCGGGAGAACTTTCCGCTCGGGGGGCGTCCCGTGCATCCCGAACTCGTCCATGCCTATGGCATGGTGAAACTCGCCTGCGCCATGACCAACGATGGGTTGGGTGTCTGGCGCGATGACCGTTCGAAAGCGGAGGCGATCCTCCTGGCTTGCCGCGAAATGGCCGATGGTAAGTTGACTGAGCAAATCGTCGTGGATGCGTTGCAGGGCGGTGCAGGCACGAGCACCAATATGAATGTCAACGAGGTAATCGCCAACCGCGCGGTGGAACTCTTGGGCGAACATTTTGGGAATTACGCCAGGGTCTCGCCGCTGGATGATATTAACCGTCACCAATCGACCAACGATACCTATCCCACCGCTCTGAAGCTTGCCGCGATTCGATTGCTGAAGCGACTCGAAGAGCGCGTCGTGTCGTTGCAGGAGGCCTTCCAGGCGAAAGAGAAGGCTTTCGCGCACGTCGTCAAGGTTGGCAGAACGGAGATGCAGGACGCCGTGCTGACCACCCTCGGCCGCGAGATGGGCGCTTATGCCGAGGCCTTCAACCGCGACCGGTGGCGCATCTACAAGTGCGAAGAGCGATTGCGCGTCGTCAACCTGGGCGGTACCGCAATCGGCACGGGCCTCGCCGCGCCGAGGCAATACATCTTTCGCGTGGTCGACACCCTGCGCGAGCTGACCGGCATCGGCTTTGCTCGCGCCGAGAACCTGATCGATGCGACACAGAATGCCGATGTGTTCGTTGAAGTCTCCGGGATTCTCAAGGCCTGCGCGGCCTCCCTAATGAAAGTCTGCGGCGACTTGCGGCTCTTGTCATCGGGTCCGGAGGCGGGACTGGGAGAGATCCGATTGCCGGAACGTCAGGCGGGATCGTCGATCATGCCGGGCAAGGTAAACCCCGTAGTCCCTGAGGCTGTCAGTCAGGCGGCCATGATGGTGTTCGGTCACGACGCGACGATTGCGAACGCGTGTGCGCAAGGAAGCCTGGAACTGAATCCGTATCTGCCGCTTGTTGCGAATTGCTTGCTCGAGAGTTGTGACCTGCTGGAGCGAAGTTGCTACATCCTTCGCGCGTTTTGCGTGGAAGGAATCGAGGCCGACGAAGCGCGATGTAAAGCGCACGTGGAATCATCGACAGCCACTGCGACGGCGTTGCTGCCTGCGCTGGGCTACGAGGCCGTCTGCGAAATCGTGGCGCGCGCAAAGCAGTCCGGAAGAACCATTCGCGAGACGGTGTTGCAGGAGGGGCGTTTGACCGCCGCGCAGTTTGATGAATTGATTTCACCGGAGGCGGTGTGCCGTCTGGGTATGCCCGAAACTCCGAAAGGATAACAAGGAAGCATGCAGTCCGCGCCCAAATCGTTCCGCTTGCACATCGGTCTCTTTGGCCGGCGCAACGTCGGTAAATCGAGCCTGCTGAACGCGATTACGCGCCAGCAGGCCGCCATCGTGTCAGAACATGCCGGCACCACGACGGACCCCGTCGAGAAGCCCATGGAATTGCTGCCGCTTGGGCCCGTGCTCTTCATCGACACGGCGGGCGTGGACGACGTGGGCGCCCTGGGCGAATTGCGCGTAAAACGAACGCAACAGGTTTTCGAGCGCACGGACCTCGGCGTACTTGTCGCCGAAGCGGGGGAGTGGGGCGAGTTCGAGTCCGAGATCCTCAGCGAACTCACGGCACGCGAGATCCCCGCGGTCGTGGTGTTCAACAAGGTTGACCGCGCACAACCCGATCCCGCAGTACTCGCTGCGCTGGAGGCCAAGGACATCGCGTGCGTCGCGACCGTCGCCTCCACGGGCGCGGGCATCCTCGACTTCCGCGAAGCCCTGCTCCAGAACGCGCCCGAGGAATTCGTCAACAACCCCGCCATCGTCGGCGACCTGGTCGGCGCGGGTGAGATGGCGGTGCTCGTCGTCCCCATCGACAAGGAAGCGCCCAAGGGCCGGCTCATCATGCCGCAGGTGCAGTCGATTCGCGACCTGCTCGACTCGGATGCCTATTGCATGGTCGTGAAGGAACGGGAACTGCGCAGCGCATTGGATCGCCTGAAGTCACCCCCAAAACTCGTGGTGACCGATTCTCAGGCCTTCCTCAAGGTGGAGGCGGATACACCGCGCGAGATTCCCTTGACGAGTTTTTCGATCCTCTTTGCGCGGTTTCACGGCGATCTCTTGACGCAAGTACAGGGTACGCTCGCTATCGATTCGCTGCGTACCGGCGACCGCATTCTCGTCGCCGAAGCGTGCAGCCATCATCCCATTGGCGAAGATATCGGCCGCGTGAAGATCCCCCGCTGGTTGACCCAATACGTCGGCGGAAAGCTCCACTTCGACACGGTCCAGGGTCACGACTTCCCGGAGAACCTTGCGGAGTACAAGCTCGTCATCCATTGCGGCGCCTGCACGACGAACCGGCGCGAGATGCTAAGCCGCATCATGCGGTGCCGCCAGGCCGGTGTGCCGATCACGAACTATGGGTTGACCATCGCGTACAGCTTGGGGATCTTCGAGCGGGCGTTGGAGCCGTTTCCGGCGGCGCTGGAAGCGTATCGGTCTGCGGTGGCGAGACCGGCTGCGCGACCGCAGCCTGCGGCGGATCGGACCGATCGGTCGGTTCAGTCAGATCCGTCGGATCAGTCAGATTTCGTCTGCATCGCT
>CAZWDH010000147.1:0-16965 GCA_964632865.1 uncultured Nitrospiraceae bacterium | reverse complement strand
CTTCGGCGCCGCTTTGTCGCGCGGGCGACCCCGCTTGCTGTTTCGGCATATCCCGGTGGTTTTGACTTTTGCTGGGGGGCCCGCCTGCGCTACATTGCAACGAGATCGCTCTTGGTAGGATTACGACCCGGTGAAGCTGGAGGACCAACTTATGATCGCAATCATCGTACACGGCGGCGCGGGAATGTGGCCGGAGGCAAAGCACGCGGACGCAAAGCGCGGATGCGAAGCCGCCCGGGACGCGGCGTACCGTTTGTTGCAGGATGGCGCGTCCGCGTTAGACGCGGTCGAATGTGCCGTGCGGATGTTGGAGGACAATCCCCTGTTCAATTCGGGCACCGGCTCGCACCCCACCACCGCCGGCGAGGTCGAAATGGATGCCCTGATCGCGGACGGCGCCGCGCGGGACTTCGGCGCGGTCGCTGGGATTCGTAACGTGCAGCATCCGATTTCGGTGGCGCGGAAGGTAATGGAGTCCACGCCGCACCGGTTCCTCGTGGCGGACGGCGCGACGCAGTTTGCCCATGCCAACGGCTTCGAGTTCTTCCCGACGGAGCGCCTTATCGTGCCTTCCGGCGCGAACCCTGCACAGGATACCGTCGGCGCCGTCGCACTCGACGCGCAGGGCCGGATCGCGTCGGCTACGTCCACCGGGGGAACGCGCAACAAGATGCCCGGTCGCGTCGGGGACTCACCCCTCATCGGATGCGGAGGGTACGCGGACCACCTTTGCGGCGCCTCGGCCACGGGCGTGGGCGAGGATCTCATGCGCGTCCTCATGGCGCGGAGCGTGGCGGATGCCGTGACGCGGCTTGGCAAAGCCCAAGCCGCTGCGGAGGCGGGGGTTGCCCTGCTCGACGAGATACGCGGCCAAGGCGGCCTCATCTGCCTGGATGCGCAGGGACGAATCGGCTACGCCCACAACACGCCCCACATGGCAGGCGCGGCCGTTGACGGTACCGGCGTCGCAGTAGCCTTTGTGTAGGCCCAGAATCCCGGAAATAATTGACAAGCCCCCGCCGCAAAGTAGACGATCCGAAGTGTGAAGAATCTGCAATTCCCAAGAGACCTGGCGATAATGAACCCGCAAACCGGAGGAATGGTAAGGGCCCTATTCGCGGGAGTCGTGTTCGCTGCCGCGATGCTTGGCAGCCCGTCCGCCACGGCGCAACCCGTGCAGGACCCCCGCGCGTTGTGGGAGCAGGCTACCCTCTACCGTGACGAATGGGGCGTGCCCCACATCCAGGCCGGCAACTTCTTCGCCATGGCATTTGCCTTTGGGTACGCCCAGTCCGACGACCACATCGAGCGCATGCTCTTCGCCTATCGCGTGGCTTGCGGACGGGCGGCGGAAGTTTATGGCGAAGAGTACGCGAACTCCGATCAGTTCGCGCTGCAATTGGGTCATCTGGAAGCGGCGCGATCCGTGTTTCCCTATGCGGACGAGATTACGCGCGACCTGTGTGCCGGATTCGCTCTGGGCGTCAACACGTGGCTCGTGGAGCATCCGGGCGATGCGCCGGATTGGGCGGATGGCGTGCGCCCCGAAGAAATCCTCGCGCTCATCCATTGCTACCTGATGAGCTTCGCGCCCTTCGACCTGCCCGAGGCATGGGGCCGTTCACCCGCATCGACCACCGGAAATGCCTGGGCACTGGGTCCCTCCCGCACGACCACCGGTGAAACCATGATCGCCATCAATCCCCATACGGATTATCGCGGCCCTTTCCAGTGGTACGAAGCGCAGCTCACCGTCGGCGACTTCAATGTCTCAGGGGCAACCCTGTTCGGCATCCCGGTCATCATGCAGGGACACAACGGCGCGTTGGGCTGGGCCCTGACGCCGAACTTCAATGACTTCGCCGATGTTTATTTGGAACCGGGCTCGGCGGGCGAAGTGGACCCTTCCAATCCCGCGTCGATCTTCGCCAACCGCGATTCGGTGCGGTACATGCAGATGGTGGCCAATTCGCGCACCTACTACGTCCGTCAGGCCGGCGGCATGGAAGAACGCCAAGTCCCCTATTTGGATACAGAACGCGGTCCCATCATCGGCAAGCACAAAGGACGTTTCGCGTCGTACCACGTCGGTGGCTACCGCGACTTCGGCGCCCTGCGGCAGTTGCATCTCATGGGCGCCGCGCAAGACCTGCAGCAGTTTCAAACGGCGCTCGAGCTGCATCAGCTTCCCTGCTTCCACGTGACCTACGCGGACCGGCAAGGGAACATCTTCTATCTCTACAACACGAAAGTTGGCAACAAGTACTGGCCCGGTCCCGTCAACATGCTGACCCCCGCTGGAGCCACCGAGTCGGGCGAACCGAATTCCTCGCCCCGCACCGTCAACTGGGCATTACCGGTTCCTGGCGGCAGCTCCGTATTCGAATGGGGACCCATCCTGCCGCCTTCGGCATTGCCGTCTTTGACCAATCCCGCCGCCGGGTACATCCAGGCCTGCGGCAACCCACCCTGGGGCGCGTCGGAACGCACGGACCTGTCGCGCGATCAGTGGCCCGGCTGGTTTGCTCCCGAGGCTGACACCTTCCGTGCGCAACGGGCCCGGCGCCTGCTCGCCCTGGGCACGCGGTCCTTCGAAGACGTGCAGTCCATGCTCTACGACGTTGTCGCGCCCGCCGCCATGTACGCTGTTCCCTGGCTCAAGCAAACGGCGGAGGCAAATTCCGACCACGTTTTGAATGCGCATCCCGACTTGGCGCCGTGCATCGACGGATTGCACGGCTGGAACTACGTGGCCGAACCGGACAGCGCGGGCATGACCTACTACCACCTCTGGTGGACGGCCCTGCGCCGGTTGACGGGGCAGTTCAACGACGTGGATCTCGTGGCGGCCATGGGCGCGAATTCGCCCGAGATTCAGGAAGCGGGATTGCGCGCCGCCGAAGAAGCGGCCATGCTGTTGCGCAGCGAATTTCAGACCCTCCACGTGCCGTGGGGCGACGTGCATACCTTTGTGCGCGGCGACACGGTATTGCCCGCGCCGGGCGGATCTTCGGGCCAGCCCTTGTTTGTGGCATCGGATGACGCTTTCCAGGACGGCTCTTGGAAGGTGAACTACGGGTACGGATTCGGGATGGTCGTTGCCTTCGGCGCGGACCGCGTCCGCGCGGCGAGCATGGTGCCCTTCGGCGCTTCCGAGGATCCGGACTCTCCGCATTTCGCGGATCAGATGACGCTCATCCAGGATCGCCGATTGAAAACCGCGTACTTCGATCCAGCGGAGGTGACGCGGCTCGCGGAGCGCGCCTACGGATCGAAGGTGCGCGTCGCACCGCCGGGGATGGACGCGGAATGCGTTATCAGCGCACGCGATCCGGTCCAGGTCACGACCGAGATTTTCATCGATCCGCCGGCGCCATTGCCGTCAGGCCTGGCGACGTACACCGTCTATGCGCACATCGTGCAGGACCCCGTTACCGTACCGTCCGCAGTGGACCTTCGGGTCACGCTTGCGCCGGAACTGGTTGCCCAGGAATCCCTGCCGTACCTGGCGATCTATGCGTACGATTCCACGAACGGTTGGGCGCCCCTCGAAGCGCAGGAGGTCAACTACCAGACCCGCACCTTTACGGCCCGCGATCGGGGCCCGCGTACCTACGCTGTGTTGGGGCCTGAAGACTATCGGCCCGGTCCCAATGCGGAATCGCGCATGCGCGTGGCGGAAGTCGTGCCCGATCAGCCCGCTGTCCCATTCATGCCTGAAGTTCCAGAGGTGCCCAATCAACCGGCCCCGGCCCCAGTGTCTGCCCCGTTAGTTCCTGCGGAGCCGAAGACGAACCGCATCACATCGCCGTTGGTTCCTTCCGAACCGGCCGGCCGTCCGCCCGTTCCAGAGCCAGGTGTGTCCGCGGCCGACCCGCCGCCCCTCGCGGTGGCAGCCGCCAAGGCCGATCCCACGGTCCGGCAGGGCGCCATCACGTGGGGCTCAAGTCTGAAGTTGCAACCGCCGGACGTGGACGGTCTGATTGAATTGCGCTCCGATGCACCGTTCGGGGTTCGTCTGGTTGCCTACCAGAATCCGCCCGCGCCGTTGCCGGACGGAGTTGCGGCGTTTACCGAATTCGTCGCGGCGGATTGCCAATCGCCAAAGGAGAGCGTGAATCTGAAAATACACCTCCGCGTCGCGCCCGAAGTCTGTTCCGCCGACGCGCTCGAACAGTTATCCCTGTACGCCTTGGACGCGAACGGAACCTGGACGCCGTTAGGAGATCTCAAGCGCGATCTTGCCCGCCGCCAGTTCTCCGCGCCGGATTCCAAACCGCGCACCTATGCCGTGCTTGGCCCTGCGGCCTTGCGCACGCAAGCGCCGTCCCCCATGGTGAAGGCAGGCCCCCCACGGCCGCAGTAGAAAAATGGGGACCGTTACCATTTTCCTTCTCGGCGCCCTTGCCACATATTCAGCGAACTAAAAGGAAAATGGTAACGGTCCCCATTTTTCTTTTAGGATAGCTCTCCCGCGGGCAATTCCGCCCGACGGCTGCTGGATCTGGAATCATCATGGATCGAACAAAACTACTCGCATTGCTGGAAGAAGTTTCCACGGGCGTCGTGCCGCCTGCGGCCGCGTTGGAACGGTTGCGCGGGATGCCGTTCGAAGACCTCGGATTCGCGAAAGTGGACCATCATCGCGGCATCCGGCAGGGCTATCCCGAAGCCATCTTTGCCGCAGGCAAGACCCCGAAGCAGGTCTCGGAAATTGTCGGGCGCATCCGCGCGCACGGGAGCAACGTCCTCGCAACGCGGTGTTCGCCGGAAGTGGTCGCGGCCGTGCTGGCGGAACATTCGGACGCCGTACACCACGATCTGGCGCGGGTTATCACGGTCACCGTGACGCCGCCGGAGCCGCAGACCGGCTTTGTGGTCGTGGGATGTGCCGGAACATCGGACCTTCCCGTTGCCGAAGAAGCTGCTGTGACTTGCGAAGCCTACGGGTGCCCCATCAAGCGCGTGTACGACGTGGGCGTGGCGGGCATCCATCGGCTCCTGGGACACCATGAACTATTCCAAAGCGCCAACGCCATCATCGTCTGCGCCGGGATGGAAGGCGCGTTGCCGAGTGTCGTGGCGGGTTTGGTTGACGTGCCCGTGATCGCTGTCCCGACAAGCGTCGGTTACGGCGCAAATTTCGGCGGGATCGCGGCGCTCCTGGCCATGCTGAATTCTTGCGCCTCCGGCGTATCTGTCGTGAACATCGATAACGGATTCGGCGCGGGGATGCTGGCCTCCATGATCAACCGCATTGCCAACCGACCGTAACCGGGTTTGCGCCTACGCGTAGACGCTTTCAAAGGCCCGCGCCGCCTCGGCCAGGTGGGTATGCTCCAGATTCGTCAGTCCTGGATCGGCTTCCAGAATCGCCTGCGCATCGCGGCGCGCAGCGTCGAGGAGACGCACGTCCCGCACGAGATCGGCAACGCGCAGATCGCTGAGACCTGCCTGGCGCAGCCCTTGAAACTCGCCGGGACCCCGCAGATCCAAGTCCGCCTCGGCAATGTCGAAACCACTCGTCGAATTGCAGAGGACTTCCAACCGCTTCATTCCGTCTTTCGTCTTCGGTTTGCCGAGGAGGAAGCAGTGTGATTGCTCCGCGCCTCGGCCGACGCGCCCGCGCAACTGGTGCAATTGCGTGAGGCCGAACTGGGCCGCGTCTTCGATGACCATGGTGGTGGCGTTGGGACAATCGATGCCGACCTCGATGACCGTCGTGCTGAACAGCACGTCAATCTCGCCGCGCTTGAACCGGTGCATGACTTCGTCTTTCTCCCAAGACGCCATGCGGCCGTGAAGGAGTCCCGTGCGCAGCCCTTCAAGCGGGCCCTCCGAAAGTTCTTCGAAATGATTCGTGACCGCGGTCAGTTGCTTCGCCGCTGATTCCTCGACGAGCGGGCACACGTAATACGTCTGAAATCCCTTCGCCGCTTGCTTCCGGAGGTAGCCATACAGGTCCGGCACCTTTGCAGGGGTAATACGGCGCGTCTTGACGGGCGTTCGTCCCGGCGGCAGTTCGTCGATGACGGAGAGGTCCATACCGCCGTACACGGTGATGGCCAACGTTCTCGGAATGGGCGTTGCGGTCATGTGGAGGAGTTCGGGTTCATACCCCTTCTCCACAAGCGTGCTGCGTTGCACGACGCCGAACCGGTGCTGCTCGTCGATGATGACGAGGCCGAGGTTGTGGAAGCGCGTCTTCTCCTGGATGAGCGCGTGGGTGCCGACCACGACGTCGCACCCGCCGCACGCCACCCGTTCGCGAAGCTCCTTGGCGTTCGCCGTCGACCCGCTGAGTACCGCAACGTCGAGACCCAACGGCGACAGCAGTTCGCGCAGGTTGATCCCGTGCTGTTCCGCGAGGATTTCCGTCGGCGCCATGAGTGCTGCTTGATACCCGCCGTCGCAGGCTGCCGCGATGGCGTGCAACGCGACGACCGTCTTGCCGCAGCCCACGTCGCCCTGCAACAGACGCACCATGGGCCGGTGCGAACCCATGTCGTCGAGAATGTCGTCGACCGCGCGCTGCTGTCCCAAAGTCAACGGAAAGGACAGCGACGCCCGCAGATCGCGTAGGCGCGGGCCGTCGATTATGTGGCGGTTGCGCTTCTCCTCCCGATGCCGTTTCGCGCGCACGCCCAGCACACCGGTCTGAATACCCAGCAGTTCTTCGTAAGCGAACCGGCTCCGCGCGGTGCGGGCCGTTTCGATTTCGTCCGGAAAATGGACCTGCCGAATAGCGGCGTTCGGTTCCGGGAACGCATGCGCGTCGCGCAGCGTGAAAGGCAGGGTCTCCGGCATCGGTTCGACCAAGTCCATCGCGGTGCGCACGAGCCGCCGCAACATCCGTTGGCTCACGCCGTCGGTCAACCGGTACACCGGCACAATGCAACCGGAGTTGACGAGGTCGTCTTCGTCGCCTGTCTGCAGTTCGTAGTCCGGGTTTCTCAGGGCAACGCCGTTCCACTTTCCCGCCGTTCCGGTGAAGAATCCCCGCGCACCCGGTTTCAGTACGCGCGCGAGATAGTCCTGTCCAAACCACACCGCGCGGATTTCGCCGGACGCGTCGCGCAAGGTCACCTCCGCCAGCGACAACCGCCGTCGCAACCGTACCGGCCGCGACTTCACCACCTCGGCTTCAACGGTCACGGTGTCGCCCTCGGCAATACCCGCGATGGCCGCAATGTCGCGCCGGTCCTGGTACTCCCGGGGAAAATGAAACAGCAGATCCCGCACCGTGGCAATGTTGAGATTGCCCAGCAGCTTTTCGCGCTTGTCGCCCACTCCGGGGAGCATCGTGATAGGATTGCTAATCTTCACCGGAAGAGCGTTATTGGAATCATGTACGGCGGCCAAGACGATTGTACTTTCAAGTTTGTTCCGCGCCACTCCCACAGACCGGAATTGCACTTCGCAAGGTGATTGCCGAATACAATGAAAGTGCCTGCCGAGATGGGACCGTGGTTTCGCGACTTCCGCTGGCTTGTTCGGCTTCTCATTCAAATTCTCAGCTGCGTTACAATTGCGACTGCCATATCAACGGTCGCTGCCACGGCCATCATCGCAAATGGCACGAGAATAGAACCAGTTCGTATGCGCGCGAAGAATACTGCTGCCATGAATACGAGGCATGCAATACCGTCAAATAGGCTCGACGCAAAGTTTCCGGCGGTGTACGCTGTGAGTGCGAGCGCGGCACCTGGATACAACCCAAGACGCGATGCCGTGAAACCTCGATACATGAATCCCAGGAAGAGTGCGCAAACCGCAGCGGGGAAAATGACAGCGTTTGTACCAGCGACAAACCATCGGTAGAACACAAGTCCGGTCGCAGATGGATCTGGAGCTACACCTATGCTCTGCCCAAGAAGGATGCAAGCAACAACGTACGCAACGGCAAGTATTAATGCGACTGCAGACCAAGTACCGAGTATGTCCTTGGGCACGATACGCAGTGCCAGATACTCGGCAATGTGTTGTCGGGATCGAAACCGAACGAAAAGGGCGACGAGGGCGATTACCGTCGAGCAAGACAAGTCATAAGAAATGCACTGTACCCAGTCTTGTTCTGGGTAGTGGAATAGGTCAGCCGATGTGCCTAATTGATGGCTACTCACCAGTCCAATCGCAAGTACACAAGCGATAGCAACATTTCCAACAATCATATAGGCGCAGACAGCCAACGCAGAGAACCCAAACGTCGCCCAGAATCCCCACGGCTTCCCGGCGGGCAACGGCGGCGGCTCGGCGAGGGCGAGTTCTTCGTCCAGATTCTCTTCAACCGCTCCCATAAAAATCTCGCCCTCTGCGCGTCGTTCCGTACCGGACAAGTATAGCAGTTCGGACGGGCACTCTCGCTCCGCTGGCTTGGACGTATATCTTAGGCGCTGAGAAGACCGGTTTCTTGGCCTACTTCCTCCGAACCGTGCAAGCCTTCTTCTCGCATACGGCTCTCCGTTTCACGGTTCGTCTCGGAGAGGGTTTGCATTCGCGCATGCAGGATACTTCCCGGCTGAATACCCCTACATCAATGACGTTGCCATTAGTTCAACCTTATTCTCCCAGGTAGGTCAAAACGATCTGGTCATCCCCAAATCCCGGGGACGGACATGATTCCCGCCTTACTGGGCTTCGTGCGCATACTTGGACTTCCCATGAGAGAAGCTTATAATGCGAGAGTACGTGTCTTTTGAGGGGAATTTCTTCGAGAATCGAGCGGAGCGTCGCCATGAAAACCAAGACTGCCAAGAGCGGTAAGAAGACCGCCAAGAACGGAAAATCGTTGCATCGGGTGTATTCGTCCCAGATTACGGAGACCGTGGAGCGGGCGCCGTCCCGGGCGATGCTGCACGCGGTGGGGTTTGACCGGAAAGATTTTAAAAAGTCGCAGGTCGGCATCGCGTCTACGTGGAGCATGGTGACGCCGTGCAACATGCACATCAACGTACTCGCCAACATGGCGGCGGAAGGCGTGAACGATTCGGGCGGCAAAGCCATCGAGTTTGGCACCATCACCATTTCGGACGGCATCTCCATGGGCACGGAAGGCATGAAATATTCGCTGGTTTCCCGCGAAGTGATCGCGGACTCCATCGAAACGGTCGTGGGCTGCGAATGGTTTGACGGGCTTATCGCCATCGGCGGTTGTGACAAGAACATGCCCGGTTGTCTCATGGCGATGGCGCGGCTGAACCGGCCCTCCGTCTTTGTCTACGGCGGCACCATCATGCCGGGCAAACATAAGGGCAAGGACGTCGACATCGTGTCGGTCTTCGAGGCCGTGGGCGCGCACGCGCGCGGCGACATCGGCGACACGGAACTCAAGCAGATTGAAGCGTGCTCCATCCCGGGCCCCGGCTCCTGCGGTGGCATGTATACGGCCAACACGATGGCCTCCGCTATCGAAGCCCTGGGTATGAGCCTGCCCAACAGTTCCGCCCAGGCGGCTATCTCCAAAGAGAAGGCCCGCGACTGCCGCGATGCCGGCGCGGCGGTATTGAACCTCATCAAGAAAGGCATCCGCCCCAGCGACATCATGACCCGCAAGGCCTTTGAAAACGCCATCACCGTCGTGACGGCGCTTGGCGGTTCGACCAACGCGGTGTTGCACTTGCTCGCCATGGCCTACACCATGGGCGTAAAACTGAGCATCGACGATTTCACCCGCATCGGTAAGAAGACTCCCGTGCTGGCCGACCTTAAACCGAGCGGCGCCCACGTCATGGCCGACTTGGTTGCCATCGGCGGGTTGACGCCCCTCATGAAGACCCTCCTTGACGCCGGACTTCTCCACGGCGATTGCCTGACGGTCACCGGCAAGTCGATCAAAGAAAACCTCAAGAACGTCAAACCCTACCCCAAAAAGCAAACCGTCGTGCGGCCCTTGTCGGACCCCATCAAGAAAGACGGCCACCTCGTGGTGCTCTACGGCAACCTGGCCCCCAAGGGTGCCGTCGCCAAGATCTCCGGCAAGGAAGGCCTGAAGTTTACGGGCAAGGCCCGCGTGTTCGGCTCGGAAGAGGACGCCCTGAAGCGCATCCTCGACGGGACGATCAAGAAGGGCGACGTAATTGTCATCCGCTATGAAGGGCCCAAGGGCGGGCCCGGCATGCGGGAAATGCTCGCGCCCACGTCGGCCGTCATGGGCAAAGGCCTCGGCAAGGACGTGGCCCTCATCACGGACGGACGTTTCTCCGGCGGCAGCCACGGCTTCGTCGTGGGTCATATCACGCCGGAAGCGCAAGTCGGTGGCCCGTTGGCCATCGTGAAAGACGGCGACGCGATTACGATCGACGCCGTCAAGCGCCAAATCAATCTGGGCGTGCCGGCGGCGGAGATCAAGAAACGCCTTGCCAAGTGGAAGGCACCTAAGCCGCGCTACACCAAGGGCGTTCTGGCGAAATACGCGACGCTGGTCAATTCGGCATCCGATGGCGCCGTCACGGACGCCAACCTCAAACTGCCGTAAAGTCGAAGAAATCATAGAGGGGCGCCGGGTGCGTTTGACTCAGCCGGGCGCCCCTGTTCTTTTTTCGGAAGTGGACGGTTGACGAAATGGGCATTCAGTGCTAGATTGGAACCGTTAGGACTCCATAATCGTCCGAATCTGGGCAATGTGGTTCGGACTTGGTCCTGGTGGGTCCGCCGGTGCTCGTAAATAACTCGACGCCGGCGGTATGTGATTTTGGCGTTCTGAACCAGATCGAGGAGATCTCCGTTCGGATTCGGGACCTTTGTCCGATTCTTTTCCGCCCAAATCATTGAAATCCCAACCGAACCCGCCTATCCTGACACCAATCCGACGAACTCCTGCCTCATAGCGAACGACTTAGGAAAGGCACGCCGCCGCATGTCCAAAAAGCGATTCACCCCCGAAATCATCGGGGGCAAGCCCGAGTTCAAGATGCCGAACTTCAGTCCGCGCCTGATCGTGGCGCCCATAATGCTGATCGTTCTGGCCATCTGGTTCATGATGGGCGGGCCCGCGTACACCGTCGCCCCCGGCGAGGAGGGTCTCGTCCTGACCTTCGGTAAGTACACGAAAACCACGGAGCCGGGGTTCCACTTCAAGCTCCCGTGGCCGATCCAGACCGTCGAACTGGCCGATATCGGCGAGGTCAAGCGCCTTGAACTGGGATTTCGGTCCGAACAGTACGGCGGCCAAACGACCTACCGCAGCTTCGACTCGGACAGGGGCCTTCTCCAGGAAGCCCAGATGCTGACCGGGGACGAGAACGTCGTTGATTGCTCTATGGCGGTCCAGTACCGCATCAAGAACTCGCGCGACTATCTCTTCAATTTCGAACCCGGCGATGTGCCGAACATGTTGCAGGCCATCGCGGAAGCGGCGTTACGGCAGGCCGTCGGCGACCACCCCATTAACGACGTGCTGACGACGGGGAAGGTGCAAATCTCGAATGAGATCAAACAGAAGATGCAGGAGTTGGCCGATCTGACGGGCGCGGGCGTCACCATCCACGACGTGTATTTGCAGGACGTGCAACCGCCCGCACAGGTCGCCGACGCGTTCAAGGACGTGGCCAGCGCGCGCGAGGAGCGGGAGAAGATCATCAACGAGGCACACGCTTATCAGAGCGAGCAGATCCCAAGGGCCGAGGGTGAGGCCGAACGCTTGAAACAACAGGCTGAGGGCTACAAGGAAGCGCGCATTGCCGAGGCACAGGGATCGGTCGCGCGTTTCGAGTCGATTGCCGAACAGTATCGGCTTTCGCCGGAGGTCACCCGGGCTCGACTATACCTTGAGACCATGGCGAACCTGCTGCCGAAATTGCAGATTACCGTCGTGGACGACGCGGCGGGTATTGTGAACCTGAAAACCATGGGACGGAACGGAATGGTGCTCATGCCGCCCCCTCCGGCTGACCAGGAAGGGGGTACCCCGTAATGTTTAAGACACTCGGAACCATTCTGAATATCCTTGCCGTTCTCCTGATCGTGGGCGGCATCGTCCTGAATGCGTGTACGTTCATCGTTCATGAACGAGAGCAGGCGGTTGTCACGCGGCTGGCCAAACCGATCCACGTGATCGTTGGGGATATGCCGGACGAAGACTATGACGAAATCCGCAAGGCAATCATGCAGACGGCATCCCGATCCGAAGTGGAAGTCGATACGGAATCGCTGAAAGTCAGCAAGGGCGCGGGCCTCTATTTCAAATTGCCCTTCGCGGACACGGTCGAGCGCTTTCCCGACGTGCTCAAGACCTACGACGCCGAACCGGAAGAAGTGGTGCTCGCCGACAAGAAGACGCTGGTGGTGGACAACTTCGCGCGGTGGCGCATTGAGAATCCCCTTCTGTTTCGCATCAGTGTGCGCACCACCACGGCCGCCAAGGGCGCGCTGGATGACGTGATCTACTCCGCCGTACGCGAGGAACTCGGCAAGAACAATCTCACCGAAGTCATACGTACGACAAACGACTACGTGGACCGTCCGGTCGAAACGGCGGAGGAAGATCTGGAAGACGTCGAAGATATGGTCATGGATAATCCCATGAAAGAGCGCATTAGCCAGGGGCGGGAGAAAATCATGAATGCCGTGACCGCCCAGGCGGACGCGCGCGCCAAGGCCCAGTACGGTATTCGCGTCATCGACGTGCGCATCAAGCGCGCAGACTTGCTCCAAGAGAATTTCGAAGCGGTCTTTGGCCGCATGCAGGCGGAGCGTTCGCGCATCTCCAAGGCCTACCGCAGCGAAGGGCAGAAGCAGGCGGATATCATCGAAGGCACCACCGACCGGCGCGTGCAAGTTATCCTGGCCAACGCTGAACGCGACGCCGCCAAACTCCGCGGCGAAGGCGACGCCCAGGCGATTCGTATCTTTGCCGAAGCCTTTGGGTCGAATCCGGAACTGTACGTGTTCATGCGGTCATTGGAAGTGATGGAGGAATCCACCCCACCCGGCAGTGAAATACTCATCGGCCTCGACTCGGGACTGTACAAGCTGCTGAAGACAGACGTGGCGCAATAGCCGCCGAAATTACATGCCGTATTCGCGCAGTTTGTAGATGAAATTGCGGCGGCTGATGTTGAGGAGCGCGGCGGCGCGGGTCTTGTTGCCTCCGGCCTTTTCCAGGGCTTCCAGAATGGCCCGGCGCTGGATCTCCTGCATATCGCCCACCAACACCGACCCGGCTTGTTCGACGGGCTTCGCCTGTTGCACTTGGGGCGGCAGGTCGGACGGCAGGATGAGCGCCCCCGCAGACATGAGTGACGCCCGCTCCAAGGCGTTGCGGAGTTCACGCACGTTGCCCGGCCAGTCGTAGGTCATGAGCGCGCGCTCAGTGGCCGGCGCCAGCTTCTTTTTCCGGTCCTTCAGGAGACCTTCCGCCAGCGGAAGGATATCGTCGCGCCGATCGCGAAGGGGCGGCAAGGTCAGCGTAAACACGTTGAGCCGGAAATACAGATCCTCGCGGAACGCGTTGGCTTTCACGTCGGCTTCCAGGTCCCGGTTTGTGGCGGCCACAATCCGCACGTCGACCGGGATGTCCTCGCTTCCCCCCACGCGCCGGATCACGCCGCGCTCCAACACGTGCAACAGTTTGGGCTGCAAAGCGAGAGGCAGTTCGCCGATCTCGTCAAGGAAAAGCGTGCCGCCGTCGGCCTCTTCGAAGCGGCCACGCCGTTGCGCGTCGGCGCTGGTAAACGCACCCTTTTCATGACCGAACAACTCGCTCTCTACGAGGTGCTCGGGGAGGGCGGCGCAGTTTACGTTGACCAGCGGCTTGCCCGCCCTCGGGCTTTCCCCGTGGACGAACTCCGCAACGACCTGCTTGCCTGTCCCGCTTTCGCCCAGGATTAAAACACTCGCATCGGCGGGCGCGACGCGAACGGCCTGCGCGAAAACGGTTTGCATGGCGATGCTTTCGGCCACGACTCCTTTGGGAAGTTCCGGCAGACCTTCACTGGCCACGACACGGCCCGCCGCGCCCAAAGCGTCATCCACGGCGGCAATGAGTTCATCGAGGTCCACCGGCTTTTCGAGGTAGTCGAGCGCGCCGGTCTTGATTGCCGCGACCGCATCGCGCACGTCGATAAACGCGGTGAGAAGGATGACAATAACTTCTGGGCGATCGCGCTTGACGCGTTCGAGAACCTCGAGACCGCTCATGCCCGGCATGCGGACGTCGAGGAGCATAAGCGCACAGTCCGGCGCGGCGGCAACACCTTCCTTCCCGTCAGCACAGATCCGGACGGAGTAGCCCGCGCGTTCCAGTGCGTTGGCGAGCAGTTGGCGCTGCGCGGGATCGTCGTCGACCACGGCGATACAGGGTGCATTCATGGCGCTCATCCTAGCGCACGCAGGCCGCGGATGGACACGCGCGTGCCTGTCCCTGGCGTCGAGTCGATGTGCAGCGTCCAGCCGTGGGCCCGCACGATGTGCTCGACAATCGCCAGGCCCAATCCGGTACCGCCTTCGAAACGGCCGAAATACGGTTCCGTGACGCGGGGTAGATCGTCCGGCGCGATGCCGCGGCCTGTGTCGGCAACGTAGAGTTCGATGTCGTCGCCATGGTGCGCCGCGCCAAGCGTAACGGTGCCTTCCCCGTCGATGGCGCGCATGGCGTTGATGGCGAGGTTCAACACAGAGCGGCGCAACAGGTTCTCATCGGCCGAGACGGACACTCCAACAGGCTCTATTTTGAACGCGATGGACTTGCCGGAATCTTCGCTCTTCAACAGCGGCACCAGCCCTTCGAACAGCGCGTCTACGTTGACCGCGCCAAGCTGTGGCTCCGTTGGACGCGCGAGATCGAGGAAAGAATTGATCTGTCCGACGGTGCGATCCGCTTCGTCGACGATATCCCGCGCCATGCGTTTCGTGTCTGGCGGCAGTTGGGCGGTGTCGTGGATGGACTGGGCCAGCCCGCGCACGATTCCCAGCGGGTTCTTCGTCTCATGGGCAAGCCCGGCGCCGATACGAGCCAGTTCCTCCTGCCGTTGCGCCCGCTCTTCGGCCAGGAGCAGGTCGGTTGTGAGCCGGCGGTGCCGTTCGCGCGCCCGGAGCATGGCCAGCACGAGTGGGCAAACGAGCCCCACCCACACGACCGACGCCACAATCAGTTGACGCCGCTCGTGCTGTCGCGCCTCGGCGAGCCATTCGGTATTGACGGCCACGGCGAGCGTGTATCGCCCGGTACCCCATTCGACACTGTCCGCGTCGACCATGGCCCCGCGCATACGCCCGCGCCCCGCGCCCATACCCGGACCGTGCTCTTCAAACTCGATGGACCGCGCGAGGACGAGCAGATCGCCGCTCCACACGGGCGCGCTGTTCGGAGCGGCTTCGGGAAACTCGGAGTGTCCTCCCGCCGCGACGACGTCGCCCTCGTCATCCGTCAACCGGACGCCCGCGACGCGTTGGGAACCGGTCAACTCCTCGAAGATCGCCGTCAGATATTCCGGCCGGTATCGGCCCATCCGCGTGTTGCCGCGCAGGCCGGCCGCCAACGACTCCAAGACCGTCTCCCCGCGTTCGAGCGCGACCTGCGTGTCGGCGGCGACTTGCGCGCGGTAGTCGCGGACAAACCAAAGCAGCCCGGCGGCCGCCACCAGGGCGACCACCGGGACGATCCATCGATTTCGGTTTGGCGATGTCGGTTTCAATCGCGGTTTCTTCATCGTTGGGCGCTAACTGCTCGCGCTACCCGCTCCGTCGCATTCTCCACAGGCTCGGGTCCTGCCTCAACCTTAGTTGCCGCCTTTGCCCTTACCTTTGCCCTGGCCTTTGCCTTTGCCTTGACCCTTGCCGGTGCCGTCGCATGCGCCTTTACCTTTGCCTTGACCTTTGCCCGTGCCGTCGCAGGCACCCTGGCGTTTGCCTTTGCCCTGGCCCTTGCCGGTGCCATCGCACACGCCCTTGCCCTTGCCTTTGCCTTGGCACCCGTTACAGGCCGACGTGCCGTAGTTGTCGCAAACGCCGTCGCCGTCCGCGTCGACATAGTTCACGCCCTTACCCGAAGGCGTTCCCTGCTGCGCCATGACGGGAGCCGCCGCCACCGCCAGCGCCAGAACCGCCGCCACCGCCGTCATCTTCATCCACGTGTTCCACACCATAAGACACCGTCCTTTCGATTTTTGAGCACCATGGGCGCGAGCCCCGATCCTCGGAGTCCCCGCCCGCCTCGTTACCGGTTCAACTGTCGCCCGGTAAAGGGCAAGCGCCGTGCCAGCGTTTTTACGGGGTTTTGGACGGAAAAGGCTGCAAACCAAACACATTTCCCCCTGCAACCATGCAAGCTTTGCAGGGGAGACCCCCGCCGGCGCCGCGTCTCTCCAGTCCGTGTCCGTCCGTGCAGATCCGTGTAGGTCCGTGCAAGAAAGCCACTAGACAGCATGGTGTATATATGCTATATATACACCTGATGGCCACCGAACCCGATAAGAGACTCTTTCTCCGCCCCATCTCCGCGGCGGCGCCGGGACCCCTGTATCAGCAGATCGTGGACGGCGTGAAACGGGAGATCAGCGAGGGGCGCTTGGTCCCCGGCGCGCCTTTGCCATCGTTCCGGGCGCTCGCGGAGGAGTTGCTCGTCAGCCTCATCACCGTAAAACGGGCCTACGAAGAACTCGAGCGCGAGGGGATCATCTTTCGCAAACAGGGACTCGGCACGTTCGTGTCCGAAGAAGGCGCCGCGCGCAGCCGCGAGGCCAAACGCGCGCAGGCCGCATCGCTCATCGCCGAGGCCCTCCGCGAAGGCCGCGAAGCCGGTATGACGGACGAGGAGTTGCTGAAGCTGGTCTACCGGCTCCTGGACCAGCCGGAAATGCTGAAGAAAGCGGTGGGGAAGAAATAGGTGAAGACAAATCCGAAATTCGAAGCACGAAATCCGAAAGAAGTTCAAAGGCTCAAAATTCAAATGACCGAAACACACTTTTGGCGTGCGGCTACGACGTGGCGTGATGGCATCCTTTGTCAGACTAGACTCGGATGCACGCG
>CAZWDH010000146.1:0-16998 GCA_964632865.1 uncultured Nitrospiraceae bacterium | reverse complement strand
GAAGTCTGCACCGGGTTTCCTAATTACCCATCCGGCGTCGTCCCCGGCGAGTATCGAGGCCGGCTCTATGCGCGCGAGCAACAGGACGGCTACACCGTAATTCGCTCCTGGATCTACGCCACGCCTAACCGTTCCGTGCCCAAGCGGGCGCTGGCTTCGCTCTCGTTCATGATCTCCGCGTTTGTTTCCGGGCTATTCCTGTGCCGCCGGCCCGACGTCGTCATCGCGTCCTCGGGGCCCTTCTTCGTCGGCCCGCTGGGATACCTGCTGAGCGTATTCAAGCGCGCGCCGCTGGTGTTTGAAGTGCGGGACATCCTGCCGCAGCAGGCGGTCGACGTGGGCATGATCCGCAACCCGCTTCTCATTTGGACGCTGCAAACGATCGAGGAATTCTTATACCGCCGCGCGCGCCGCGTCGTGACGGTGGCTCAAGCGTCCAAGGATTCCATCGTGAACCGCGGTTTCCCAGAGGAAAAATTCGCCGTCATCGAAAACGGCATTCGCGAGGACCTGTTTACTCCTGTCCCAAAGACGAATGCGGTCCGCGAAGAATTCGGCTGGAACGATAAGTTCGTCGCCCTGTACGTAGGCGCGCACGGCGTATCGCAAGGATTGTTCACACTGCTTGAATCCGCAGAGAAGCTGCGCGACCACGACGACATCCACTTCGTTTTCATCGGTGACGGCGCTGACAAACCGAAAATGATCGCCTGGGCGGAAGAGCATCGTCTCACCAATGTCGAGTTTCTGCCGTTGCAGCCCAAGGAACGAATGCCCGAACTGTACGCTTCCGCCGACGCGTGTTTTGTCCCCTTGCGCAAAGGCGAGTACTTCACGATCAACATCCCGTCGAAGATCTTCGAGATCATGGCCTGCGCGAGGCCCATTATCCTCGGTGCGACCGGCCAGGCGCTTCGCATCGTGGAATCGGCCGGCAGCGGTATCGCTGTGCCGCCGGAAGACGCAGCCGCCTATGCCGAAGCCGTTCTCAAGCTCCGCGAAGATCCAACCTTGGGCGAGCGGCTCGGCGCGAGCGGGCGCGCCTATGTGCTGGAACATTTCACGCGTCGCCAGAAAGCCCGGCAATACAGCGACGTGCTGGAATCGATGATCGCTTCGGCGGGGAAACGCGGATGACAGACGTGGACGCGAAACGCGATCCCGGCGTTCGCGCCATCCGCGCGATCGCAGCCCTTGGCGCGGCCGCGGCAATCCTGGTTCTGTGGCCCGGCACCCATTCTCCGCCTCAGGATCCAAAATACTTCCTAATCGGCATACTCCCCCTGTTCCTGGGGGTCGCGTGGCTTGTCGATCGGCTGCGGCGCAAGCACGACGTCATCGCGACGGGTTTACCGTTTTATCTCCTCGCAGGCTTTCTACTCTTGCAGTTCATCGCGGCGCTCTTCTCGCTTCGCACGCAAATCAGTCTCGCAGCCTTTGCGCCCTTTCTTGCACTCGGTCTCATCGCGTTTCTCGTCGCCCAAGGTGTCCGAACCGCGAAACACGCGTGGACACTTTTGTGTTGGATTGCTGTCGCGGTCGCGCTGTCGAGCGTATACGGTCTGGCTCAAAAGGCCGGGTGGGACCCCTTCCCCTGGGCCACACGCGATATCGAAGAGTATCGCGGTCTCCCGTCAACCTACGGAAACCCCAACATCGCGACCCACTGCCTGAACCTTGGACTTCTCATTCTCGTGGGATTGTCGTTTCGCCAAAGTACGCGATGGTGCGCGGTACTCCTGCTGCCCATCGCCTTGCACCTCTACTTCACGGAAGTGCGAGCCGCCCGCGTCGCGGTGCTCGCAGGTGTTGGGATCGTAATCCTGGCCGGGACCATTCGCCGCTTTGGAACCCCACCGCGAGGAGCGATGCTCTGGACCTGCCTGACCGCGGCACTCGTCGCGCTGGCCCTGGGGTCGGCTGCCATGATCTATACGAAGTGGTCTACGGGCACCTATCTGCCAACGGGGCATTCCTTGCTCCTTCGCTACAACGGCTACTACGGCGCGTCCCAGATGATTGCCGATCGCCCGTTGCTTGGCTTTGGACCCGGAACATTCCGGATCGAGAACGTTCCCTATTGGACCCCCTACGAGGAAACGACGTTTGCCACCGACGCCAGGTACAACGCGCACGTGCACAACGCGTATCTCGAATCCGGCGTGGAAGCGGGATTTGGCGGCGCATTCTTCTACATCGGGTTCATCGTGTCCCTGATCCTGGTGAGCCTTGGAACTGCACTCGCAACGGCCCACCGCGATCTGCGCATGCTGGCCTTCACACTTGCCGCCTGTTTTACCGCTTTTGCAGTCGACGGCCTGTTCGGATTCAATCTTCGCAGCCCCGCGTCAGCTTTGATCTTGTTTATCCTGGCCGGAATTCTGGTTGGGACAACGTTCAAGAAAGGCTCAAATCACACTGGCCCGTCGTCGCGCATGGCTGCTACTCCCTTTGCATGCGTCGCAGTGAGCCTCCTGCTCGCCGTCGTTGCCGGCGCGGAATTCGCGTCGCAAATTTTTCGACAGAAAGCCACCGCTGCCAACACGCAGGGCTATCCGCAGCAGGCGCTCGTCTTCCTGGGTCGGGCAATGCAGATCACACCGTGGGACGCCGACATCGTCCGGCAGACGGCCGAAGTGCACGCGACCACGGGTAGAACTCGCGATGCGATCGACGTGTACCAAGAGGCCTTGCGACTGAATCCCTACTGGGTGATGGACCATCTGAACCTTGCAAGGCAATACTTCCAACTGTCGGAATCGGGGAACGAATCGTTCCTGCGCCAGGCGACAGAATCCGCCGAACGCGCCTTGGCGTTGTGTGCAACCTTGCCCGGCGCCCACGAACTGCTGGGACGGATTGCCCTGGCCCAAGCGCTCGACAGCGCGGGCAATGGCCAAGAACCCGAGGAAAAGAGCGTACGAGAAGCCATCGACCATTTTCAGAAAGCCCTTCAGTATGGGGTCTCGGACCGCGAGCAGGTGCACCGCATGACCGCTGAAGCCCACCTCATTCTCGGCCAGAACGATGAGGCGGAACGGGCATATCAACGTGCTGCCGAACTGACCAGCGGTACAGACATGACCTGGGCGCTCTTCGAACAGTTCGCGCAGGAGACTGGGCGTTGGACTGCATTTACAGATGCGCTGAACAACGCGATGGACCGAATCGAGCGCGTAGATCCGGGAAACTGCACAGAGTTGGCCCGGATCGCGTGGTGGCTTTCCCAAGCGTATGCCGAAGGCTTGAATGACCGCGCGCTCGCATCGCAGGTGCTGGAGTCGGGAGTTCGCTCCTGCCCGCAAGCGATCAACCTGTGGGGCGCGTACGTGAAACTGCACGACGCGGCGCACGATCGCGTTCGTTTGAAGGCGGCAATGAACCGCTTGGATCACGTGACCGAAGCGAACAGCGGCACGCCGAAACTGGTCTCCGATCTTGTCACGTATCTCAACGCTCCGGATTGGAATGTCATGCAGCAAATTGTCGATTTCCTCGATGACCTTCCGGAAGCCGTTAAAGAGAGCACAACGGAAGATCCCGCGCGCGCCTATGGTTGGTTGTTCAGCGTGTATGGGTCCGATCTGGCAACCTCGATCGGACCACCCGAGGCGCGGGCGGACCTGCTTGTCCGGTTGGGCCGCGTCGCGGCGGAGTTGGGAGCGTACGTCCAGGCCAACGAGATTCTAGTATCGGCCCTTCCGCTACTGCCTAAAGGCCCTGACGTGGATTGCCAACTGCTGCGCGTCGCCGTGCTCGAATGCATGGGCCGCTACGATGAGGCGCAAAAGGTTGCCGCAGACGCCGCAAAGCGCGCGCCGAACGACTACCGGACGCAACACGCCCTGGCCCGGCAATCGGCGTTGAGCGGCCGCACGGCCGAGGCGCGTTTGGCCTATCGATTACTCCTCACGCGCTTCATGCTGGACCCGCAGACCCGAAGCGCCGTCGAGCAGGAGATGAAGTCCCTCATGGGAGACGGCCAATGAGCGCATCGCCGGCAGAAACGCACATAGCTGACGTGGAAACGAAGCCATTCTACACACCGATAATCCTGGCCATCGCGGCCGCGTGCGCAGGCTTCACCGCCTTCGTATACGTGTACCCCCACCTGGCGGGTCCTACCATCGCGCGCATGGACCGCGCTCTCGGACTGGAGCAGTTTGAAAACGGGCAGCGGTTGCAGGCCGCAGGCGAGTACGCCAATGCTATACAAAGCTACCAGTTGGCGCTGGAAGGACATTTTGAAGACCCCAAGTATCGCACCTTCACATTGAAAGCCTTGGGAACGCTGCTATGGTGGCGGGAAAGCGCGGAAGCGGCACTCCCGTACCTCGAAGAGGCGTACCAAAGTCCTCACGCCCCGCTCACGTTGTTCGACCCCTTGTGCGATTCACTCTTGCAGACCGGACGGATTGAAGACATCCCACCGGTTTGCGAGCGCTGGTATCACGAAGCCGGACTCGAGAATGACACGGAACAGCAGGCGCGTGCCGTGTACTATCTGGGGAAGGTCCAGCAAGAACAGGGCGACGAGGCCGGCGCTATGGCGCGGTTTTATCAGGGCGTGCTGCTTCACCCCGGCGGGGACAACGCGTACGAACTGGGCCTCGCCTACTACAAGGCGGGCGATAACGACCAGGCGCTAGTCTACCTGGAGCAATACCTGGAAAGCGGCTCCGGTGGCCGGGCGCAATACGCACGTGACGTGAGGGATCGAATTGTGTCCGGGCGTAGCACCGAATAGGAATAAGCCCGCAGGCGTATACCCCATCTAGGTCCGGCCGGATCCCAATACGCGGACGATGAATCCAGCTTCACGCCAGTCTTCATGATCGAGAAGATTTCGCGTGTCGAACAGCACCGGCTTCCGCATCAGACGGATCACTTGCCGGGGATTCAGATACTTGTAGTCGTTGTGATCGGTCAACAACAGCAGGCAATCGGCCCCGTCGAAGCACGTCTCCAGCGGCAGCAGATCGATGTCCGCGTTCTTCACGAAGGGGTCGTGGACCGCGAGCGTGACGCCCCGCGCTTCGAGCAGTTTGATCACTTCCAGCGACGGACTCTCCCGCATATCATCGACGTTGCCTTTGAACGCCAGCCCAAGCACCGCCACCTTCGGTGATTCCACGCCTTCCAGAAACTCCATGGTCCGTTCGACGACATGATGCGGCATGCCGTCGTTGCGCTGCCGGGCGAGATGAACGATCTTGGCCGTATCGGGGAACTGCTCCACAAGGAACCAGGGGTCGACCGAGATGCAGTGACCGCCAACACCCGGACCCGCCGTGTGGACGTTGACGCGCGGATGCCGGTTCGCCAGCCGCGCCACGTCGCCGAAATCGATCCCCAGGGACTCACACAGCAGCGCCACTTCATTGGCAAGCGCGATGTTCACGTCGCGAAAAGTGTTTTCGATAACCTTCACCATCTCTGCGGTGGTCACGTCGGTAAGGAAGATCTCGCCTTCAACAAAACTCGCGTAGATGTCCCGCGCCAATTGGGCGGAAAGGGTGTCAAACCCGCCGACGACGCGGTCGTTCTCAATGAGCTCCTTGAGGATCTTGCCGGGCAACACGCGTTCCGGACAGTGGGCGAGATAGATGTCTTTCCCCACTTCCAGTCCCGACTTCTCCAGGATAGGCTTGAGCATGTCGCGGCAGGTGCCGGGCGGCGATGTGGACTCGAGAATGACCAGGTTGCCCTTTTCCAGAAACGGCACGATACGCTCCGTCGCCTGACAGACGTAGCTCATATCCGCCTTCTTGTCCGCGGTCAGCGGCGTCGGCACCGCGAGGAAGAACACATCCGCCTTCTCAGGCTCAAGTGATGCGCGAAGGTTTCCCGAGCCAATAGCCGCGCGCACGACCGTGTGCAGCCCCGGTTCTTCGATGTGGATGTTCCCCGCGTTCACGGTCTCCACGATGCGGGCTCCCACGTCGACCCCCAACACCTGATACCCGTTCGTCGCCAGCACGCTCGCCGTCGGCAGCCCGATATACCCCAGCCCCATCACGCACACCGTCTTCATTTCGTCAAACTCCTACCGATTCCAGATGCCCCGCAATTCGCCTGCTGGCAAGGCCGTCGCCATACGGATTCACCGCGTTCGCCATGCGCCGGTACGCGGGCGCGTCGTCCAATAGCCGCTGCACATTCTCCACGATCCCCTGGTACGTATTGCCGACCAGCATCGCCGTGCCCGCATCGACCGCTTCGGGGCGCTCCGTGACCTCGCGCATGACAAGCACGGGTTTGCCCAACGACGGAGCTTCTTCCTGCACGCCGCCCGAATCCGTGAGAACGAGATACGCCTTCTTGAGAGTATGAACGAAGGGCAGGTAATCGAGCGGCTCGATAAGGTGAATGCGATCTTCGCCCTTCAATATCTCGTCAACGGCCCGCCGCACGTTTGGATTCGGATGTACCGGATACAGGATCTCCACGTCGTCATTGGAATGCACCAAGTCGCGCATGGCCCGGCACATCTGGTCGAACCGGTCGCCGAAACTTTCCCTCCGATGCGCCGTCACCAGGATCAAACGCCGCTGCATGCCCACGTCGGCAAGCAAGGGATCGTCGAAGGTGTACGGTCGCGCCGCCACATCGAGCAATGCGTCGATCACCGTGTTGCCCGTGACGACAATATGTTTCTCCGGGATGCGCTCGCTCCGCAAATGCGCCGCGGCCGTCTCGGTGGGCGCGTAGTGGTAGTCGGATAGGGCATCGCCCAGCCGCCGGTTGATCTCCTCCGGAAAGGGGCGGTACTTGTCGTACGTGCGCAGCCCCGCTTCCACGTGGCCCACGCGAACGTTGTGATAGTAGCCCGCGAGCGCCGTGGCGAAAGTCGTCGTCGTGTCGCCATGCACAAGAACGACATCCGGCTTGTCCGCGTCCAGAACCTGGCCCATTTCCAATAGCACACGGCTCGTGATATCCGAGATAGTCTGGTTAGGCTGCATCAGATTGAGGTCGCGATCCACGTGAATCTGGAACACGTCGATCACCTGATCGAGCAGTTCACGATGCTGCGCGGTCAAACATACCCGTACGTCGAAACTGGACCGGCTCCGCAATTCGTTCACGACCGGCGCCATCTTGATGGCCTCCGGCCGCGTCCCCATGACGACCAAAACCTTCATGAACCTCTCCGAACCCCAAGTCCTGCGATTACCCCAAAATGCGCGTTCAACGGCGCTATCTGCGGGGGAACCGTGAGTATACTGAACAAAGGCCGCCGATGTGTACTTCTACCCGCGCTCCGCCCGGTGGCGCGGACCGCCGTATCGAACGCGTTTTCTATAACCCACCCGTTTCCTTTATGATTGCGCCCTGCGCGGTGATTGTCTTGTGGAATGAATCCACGGAAAACGCGCGGCCACTCCCTGACCAGGACCGGCGGCGCGATTGCATAAGAAGGCGGAAGGATGACGGTTAGTCTGGAACGAACGTTTCGCGTGCGCCACTACGAATGTGACGCCTACGAAAACGTCTACTATACAAATTACCTCCGCTACATCCAGGAAGCGGCCATGGACGCCTCGGCCTCGTTGGGTTTCGACGCGGCATGGTACGCCAGTCAAGGGACCACGTGGATGGTCCGGGACACGGAGATCGAGTACCTGCGCCCGCTCCGGTATGGCGAATCCGTGCGCGTCAAGACCTGGGTCGAGAATTTCCGCAAGGCCGTTTCTCGGCGCGCCTATCAACTCAGCCTCCCGGACAGCGGAGAACTCGTCGCCCGCGCGGGCACGGAGTGGGTATACCTCGATGCTGCTCGCGGGCGGCTTACGCGCATTCCCGACGAGTTCAAGGCACGTTTCTTCCCCGACGGCCAGTCGGAGGACCTGCCGCCCCGGGAACGCTTTCCCGAGACGCAACGGCCCTCGGACGGCGTCTTCACGCAACGGCGCCGCGTGGAATGGCGCGACATCGATCCGGCCCAGCACGTGAACAATTCCGTCTACCTGGCCTATGCTGAGGATTCCGCGGTGGAAGCGGCCATGGCGGTCGGCTGGCCGCCCTCGCGAATGCGCGAGTCCGGATTCGGACTACGGGTGATTCGCCATCGAATCGAGTACAAGATTTCCGCCGTACTGGGCGACGATCTCGAAATCGCCACTTGGCTCGAAGCGCGGGATGATGCCGCGACGCGGTATTTCGAAATGACCCGTATCCAGGACGGCGCGGTCCTGGCGCGGGCGCTCGCCGACGTGGAATGGTATGACGTCGCCACTGGCGTGCGAATCGCCATTCCCGAGGAATACAGGAGCACGATGCGGTGAGTTTCGCAAGCATCCAATATGCCGTATTCCTGATCATCGTGTACGCGCTCTACCGGCTCCTGTCACACCGCGGGCAGAACCTCATGCTGCTCATCGCCAGCTATGTCTTCTACGGCGCCTGGGACTGGCGATTCCTGAGCCTCATGCTCATTTCCACGTTCGTGGATTATTTCGTCGGCCTGCGCCTGCGCAACGAAGAAAACCTGAGCACCCGTCGAAGGTTGTTGCTCCTCTCGCTTACCGCCAATCTCGGCATGCTGGGCGTCTTCAAGTACTTCAATTTCTTTGCCGATTCCTTCGCGGAAATGATGGGCTGGTTCGGCATGTCCGTCCATTGGACCACGCTTTCCATCGTGTTGCCCGTCGGCATCTCCTTCTATACGTTCCAAACCCTGAGCTACACCATCGACGTCTACAACCGGAAAATGGAACCGACGGATCGCTTCCTGGATTTCGCCCTGTTCGTTGCGTTCTTCCCCCAGTTGGTGGCCGGACCCATCGAGCGGGCCAGCCACCTCCTTCCGCAGGTGTTGACGAAACGCACCATGACCTGGGACCAAACCACGCGCGGCCTCTACCTCATCGCCTTCGGACTCTTCAAGAAGGTCGTCATCGCCGACGGCGTCGCGCGTTCCGTGGACGCCATCTACAACGCCAGCGGAACGGTTACCTGGGCGGACGTCATCCTGGCGACGTATCTCTTCGCGTTGCAGATCTACGGCGACTTCTCCGGATACAGCGACATCGCACGCGGCACCGCGAAGGTCCTCGGCTTCGACATCATGACCAACTTCCGCCTCCCCTATTTCGCCACGAACCCCAGCGAGTTCTGGCGGCGTTGGCACATCAGCCTGTCCACCTGGCTCCGCGACTACCTCTACATCCCCCTCGGCGGCAACAAGAACGGCACCCGGCAGACCTACCGCAACCTGATGACCACCATGGTGCTCGGCGGACTTTGGCACGGCGCCGCGTGGAACTTCGTCCTATGGGGCATCTTCCAGGGCGGGATACTCTGCATCCACCGGCCTTTCGCAAAGCACGAGCCCGAGCCGAAGACCCTCGGCGCGCACATTGTCCGGGGGATCAAAGCCGCGTTGTTCTTCCAGGTTGTGTGTTATGGCTGGCTGCTCTTCCGCGCGCGGTCTTTCGATCAAATCTGGAACTACACCATCACCCTGGTCGCCGATTTCGGTAACCTCGCTACGTCTATCCCCATGCCGCCGTTTGCGACGCTGTTAGGGATACCGCTTCTCTTCGTCCTCGACCTCTTTGAATTCGAAACCGACACGCCCCAGTTCTATCGGCGCTGGGTCACGCCGGCGCGGGGACTTCTGTACGCGGCATTACTCTTTATCTTTCTGATGGGAACCAGCAATGAACCGTCCCAATTCATCTACTTCCAGTTCTAGCCCGTCGCGGAAACGCGTGCGCGACGGAATCCGGGCCTGCGGCTGGATGATCCTGTTCCTCATCGCCATGGACATCGCGGTGAACCTGATGTTCCCCTACCCCGCCGACCCGCAAGCGATGCCCAATTCGTTGGAGCGCTACTTCGAGTACGGACGCTCAGTCGAGGGTAAACTGCCGCGCATCGTTGGACCCACCGACGAAACCACCCAGCCCGTGGCCGCGGCAGGATGGCTGAACCCGGACGACTGGAAGGAACAACCCACAACGGCCGCCAGCGAAGACGGCGTGCTCCTGGCCGTCTACGGCATGTCCTTCGGCGCGGACCTCGGCGAATGGCTCTGCGCCCACGACGAGCGGTTGACCATGCGCTTCATCGGCGGCCCCGCCGCCCCGCCCAACTTCGTCTACGCCGCCTACACCATGGACCGAGGCCGGCACGAGGCGGACGTCGCGGTGCTCGCGATCATGGCGTCAAGCCTTCGCGGCATGATGACCCTTACCGGGATGACGGTGAACTTCGAACAGCCCTTTCCCTTCACCTATCCCCGGTACTCGGTCGTGGACGGCACGCTGAAAGCCGTGTGGCCGCGCATCCTCTCGCTGTCGGAACTGCGCGACGCCATGGCCGCCCCCGCCGAATGGGACCTCTTCGTCGACCAGCTCGCGGAACACGACGCGTACTACAGTCCCCTCCTCTTTGAAGGGACCCCCCTCGACCATTCCGCCATCGTCCGCATGCTGCGGCGCGCCTGGGCCCAACGGCGCAACCTGAGGATCATCCATTCCATCCATGGCCCCGCCGGGTTCGACGAAACCCAACCGTTCGTACCCGCGCTCAACCTCATGGTCAAAGAATTCGCGAATACCTGCAAAGCAGACGGCATCGTCCCCATCGTCTACCTCGTCAACGACCGCGGCTACAGCGACCACCTCTTCCAACTCCTGCAACCCGTTCTCGACGAGAACGACATCACCTACCTCAGCTCCCACCAGTTCGCCGACCCCGACAACCCCGCCAACTTCATCGGCGACGGTCACTTCACCGAATCCGCCAACAACCAAATCGGCGCAGCCTTCCACACCCTGCTCGAACGTGAGCTGGCACTCGGTGCTGGATAGGAGCACTACTAGACCCAGCAGCCGCGCGGGCGGTATAGTGCAACGCGGTGGCGATACCCGACGTTTCGGTCGCAGTTTACAGAAGTAATCCGCGTTAGAAGGTTCAATTCATGCCCGTTTCCAATATAGCCAAGCTGACCATCAGTGCGTCCGATCTGCGCGAGGCGTTGATTGAATCCGTGCGCGTGTCGAACAGCCCGGGGGCGGTTGCCTACGTGGGCGACCGCTGGGGCGCGGTTCTCCACGAAGCGACGGGGAACCGTCAGCTCGTCCCGGCGCCGATGAAGGCGGAAGTCAGCACAATCTACGATTTGGCCTCGCTCACGAAGGTCGTGGCCACCACCACCGCGGTGATGCAGTTGCACGAGGCGGGCAAGGTTCAACTCGATCTACCGGTCTCCCATTACCTGCCGATCCCGGCCTTCCGCGCGTTTACCCTGCGGCATTGCCTCACTCACAGCGCCGGACTCGTGCCGGGCCTCCCGTATTACAAGGAGTGCAGCTCCATCGACGAGATGCTCCAGCGCTACGCGGACGTCCCCCTCAAGTCGCAACCGGGAACGCGATGGCTCTACTCGGACGTGGGGTTCATGATCCTCGGGCGTATCGTCGAACTGATCGCGGCGGACTCGCTGGATGCCTACTGCCGGAAACACATCTTCGAGCCGCTCGGGATGGCCGACACCGGGTTCAAACCCGATACCGCGCACCGGGCCCGTTGCGCCGCCACGGAGAACTGTCCCTGGCGCGGCACCTTGATGGTCGGCGAGGTGCACGACGAGAACGCCTACGCCGCCGGAGGCGTGGCGGGCCACGCCGGGCTCTTCGGAACCGCCGCCGACCTCGCCACCTTCGTCCGCGCCTTGCTGTCCGGGAAGATCCTGCGTCCGGACACGCTGAACGAAATGACCCGCACACCGCAGATCCCCGCGTGGCCGTGGCAGGGGATCGGCTGGCAGTTGGACGGGTGGTCTTCGAAGAACAGCGGATTCCTCACGTCCCGCACGACCATGGGCCACTCGGGCTGGACCGGCACCAGCCTGTGGATGGACTGGAAACGCGGCCAGTTCGCCATCCTCCTCGGAAACACCTGCCACCCGTCCCGGAGCGCGCGCAACAACCCCGATTTCCGGCGGATCTTTCACGCCGCCGTCTCCAAGGCGCTCTACAAAAACACGATCAACACGCACAGCGGGCTCGACCGGTTGCAGCGGGAGGATTTCGGCGACCTGCGCGGGAAGCGCGTAGCACTCCTGACCCATCATGCCGCGGTCGATCAGTTGGGTCGGCACATTCTCGACGTGTTCGCCCTGGCTCCCGACGTGCAACTGAAATTGCTCTACAGCCCTGAACACGGCATCCGGGGCCACGCGGAAGCCGGAGAATCCGTGCCCTCGGAGAACGGCAACATCCCCGTCATCAGCCTGTACGGCGCGCGCAAGGCGCCAACTGCCGAAGAACTTAGCGGGATCGACTGGTTCGTCATCGATCTCCAAGATGTCGGCGCGCGGTATTACACCTACGCCGCAACCATGAAGGCCTGCCTCGAAGCCTGCGTGCTGGCCGACGTACCTGTGTTGATCCTGGATCGGCCCAACCCGGTGGGCGGCGCGATTCTGGAGGGTCCCATCGCGATCAACACGGGCTCGCCCGTGTGCTGGGGCGCCGTGCCCATCCGCCACGGGATGACCATGGGCGAAATCGCGTTGCACTTTCAGCGCACCGAATTCGCGGGCACCAAATTGAGCGTATCCGTCAGCGCCCTCGATAACTGGTTGCCCAGCCGGTTCTTCGACGCCTGCTCTCTGCCCTGGCTCCCGCCATCGCCCAATATCCCGGACGCCGGAACGGCCATCCTCTATACGGGCACTTGCCTCTTTGAAGGCACGAATCTCAACGAAGGCCGCGGCACAGAGACGCCGTTCGAGGTCATCGGCGCGCCCTGGCTGGATAGCGCGGCCGTGCTCAGTATTCTGGATGAGGAGGCCTGCGCGGGTATACAGGTGGACGCGATCAAATATACGCCGGTGAGCATCCCAGGCAAGGCGTCCAGCCCGCGCTATCAAGACACATTATGCAACGGTCTCCGGCTCACGCTGTTGGACGCGCACGCGGCCCGGCCCTTTGCCGCTACGGTTGCGTTGATCGCGGCAATTCGCAAGACGCATCCGGCTGAGTTTGCATGGGGACCAAGCTTCGATCTCCTCGCCGGTTCGGATGATCTCCGAACACGGCTCGAGCAGGGCGAGGGGTGGCGCGAAATCATTGCCGCCTACGCCCCGGGCATAGCCGCGTTCGAGGCCGTTCGACCCAGATTGTACAGGGATGAATTAAGCGAAATGCCCTAGGCAGTCGGCTGCTCGGCGCGATAGACGACCGTGTAGATGAGATCCCCCGATCCCGCGCGGCCGCCCGGCTCGTGACTCAAGGCGGTCTTTACGGTTACCACGTCCACCTTGTTCTGCAGAATCCATTGGTTGACCGTCTTGTCGAGATCCGCAATCTTATCCTCATATCCCTTGAAGGTTTGAACGAACAGCATCCAGATCCTCCTCCTTTCCCACCGAAGATGAACGCGCTTAGTGTAGCAACCGCACGAGTGGATGCCAAATTGGTTGACCGTGGCAAATCACTTGCGTAGGCTGGAGTTAGCCCATCGCTGCCGCGCCCGGCGGAAATGGCGCTTGCGGCCCTCGCGTTCCATTAGGTATCGGATCGAGGGCAATCGATTCACCACGGAAGGAGGTCCCGTGAAAGCAGCCTATATCGAACAGAACGGCGATTTGGACGCCTTGCAGATTGGCGAAGTGGCCGATCCCAAACCGGCCCGCGACGAAGTTGTCATTGAAGTCAAAGCCGCGGCGCTCAATCACCTCGACATCTGGGTCCGCAAGGGCCGTCCCGGTTTGGAACTCTGCTTTCCCCACGTGCTCGGCTCCGACGCGATGGGTACGGTCGTGGCGCTGGGCAGTGAAGTCGATACCGTTGAAGTGGGTCAGGAGGTCGTCGTCGATCCGGGTCTTTCCTGCGGTGTGTGTGAATATTGCCTTCGCGGCGAGCAAAGTGAATGCCTGCACTACGGGATCGTAGGAATGAGCCGTCCAGGAACCTTCGCGGAACGCGTTAGCGTGCCGGCGACGAACGTCCATCCCTCCCCCAGCCACCTCACGCCAGCGGAGGCGGCCGCGCTCCCGCTTGCATACCTCACCGCGTGGCGCATGCTGATGACGCGCGGCCAGCTCAAGGCAAGCGATACGGTCCTCATTCACGGCATCGGCGGAGGCGTCGCGTTGGCGGGACTCCAGTTGGCGCGGCTTGCGGGCGCCGAAGTCATTGTCACGTCCTCTTCCGACGAGAAGCTGCAGCGCGCCGCGAAATTGGGGGCTTCGGCCGCCATCAATTATTCCAACAATCCCAACGTGGCCGTCGCCGTGAAAGACCTGACCGGAGGCCGGGGTGTCGATCTCGTTCTCGACTCGGTCGGGGCAGCCACCTGGCCAATCAATTTCGGCGCCATCCGGCGCGGCGGCCGGATCGTGCATTGCGGCGTCACGTCGGGCGCCTCCGCGCAGGTGGACATCTCCGCACTCTATTGGAATCACGTCACAATTTTGGGTTCAACGATGGGGTCGCGAGAGGAGTTTCGTCAGATGGTGCGCGCGGTAGGCTCGGCCAAACTGAAACCCGCCGTCGATTCCGTGGTATCCCTCAACGATGCCCGGTCTGCCATGACGCGCATGGAGCGTGGGGAACAGTTCGGCAAGATTGTTCTGGATATCAAAGGGAAATTCGCGGATACGGTTTCGGCCTAGCGCTTGACGTTCAGGACAGAAGCCGCTTCCGAAGCACCAAGCCTGCGCCAAAGACCAACGCGATGACCCCGGCCACCCATATTCGGGGGTCGGACCACAGCGTGCCCGGGGCTGGCGCAGCCACCGGATGCTCGGATGTATCGGCAGCCAAACCGCCCACTTCCATGGCATTCGGCTGCGTGGTAGCCAGGCTTGCCATCTGTTGAGCGTCCTCGCGCCCTTCCGGCCGAAGTCGCCCCAAGGGCGAATGCTGGTCGACAACCGAGGTCTTCACCGCATCGTCAGGCGAGGAAGCCGGTGTCGCCGGTTCGGTCCCGTCTGCACCGGCTGCCGGTGGCGATGGCAGCGCGGCTCTCTTTCGCTCAAACTCCTTCGCCATGCGGTTCAACTGCGACAACCGGGATGCTGAATCCGAAAGCTGCGCCGGCGCACCGGATCGCGTCACTCGGGGCATCCCGCCACGTTCGCCAAGTTCAGGTCCTTGCGATGGCGCATCGTCGTTCCCGGTAGGGACGACCGGGCTGCCCGCCCCCCCGGACGGCACCGGATTCCCGGATCCATCCGCCGGATCGTCGGCATCGTCGGTCGGCGCGGGGACAGGGTCCTCGTCGTCAGGGACATCGGAACCGCCATCCGGGTCCTCACCCGGTGGCGTGTTCGGGTCTTCAGGGTCTGGATCGTTTGCCATTGAACCGTCAAGCGCAAGGGTGTTGCTACTCCCTTGCGAGGCAATTGTCTGTCCAGCCAGGGAAGCCAGGGTTGTTCCGTCAATCGTCAAGTTGGTTTCGGCCGCGCTCGTCGTGTCAACACGGCGGAACGACACCTCGGCGACCTTTCCGGCGTCCATCGTGGACTGATTGAGCCCAAACATCATGACCACATAATTGCCGGGGGAAGTCAGATTGTACTGAACACCCTTTTCGGCGGCGAGGGCGGCCTCCCCCGCTCGAACCCCGTTCGGGGCGAGAATCGCGGGATCGTAGCGCAGCGTGAAATCCAATGCAGCGACACCGTCTCCGAGGTTCCCATCCAGAAATACGGGAACAGTTACGTTACTGCCGTCTACGGCGGGAGTACCGATAGTGAGAACACCCTCGCCCCAGGCAGGCAGCGCCGCAAACACAAGGATTAGTGGGAATGCCTTACTCAGATACGGTAGTTGCATTTCGAAAGCCCAGAACTGGTAACTCACGATCATAACGTTGCTTAAGAGAAACGTTTCGCATCACACACACGTTGACAGGTCAGAGCGGATCCCACACGAATCATAACACGAACCATTTCATCCACTTACAACAAGACGGCCTATTTATCGTCTCCCCGGGCCGATTCTTCCGCCATGACACGGTCTTTCGGATCGGCCGAATCGTCCCAGCCAGGCCGGTCAATCCAAGCGACTGAACTCGCCTTGCCGAGGTGTTCGTCCACCGGAGTACTCCGATGGGTACTGGGGAATATCGAAGCCATCGCCGCAAAGGCGTGGGATTGTCCAAACAAGGTATACCGCATGATGATGATCAGCAGAAAGAACCACGCCGAGACCTTTGCAAACGCCACGACCAATACCACGACGCGGAGATTTGGTATCGGAATGTCCGCAATATGGCCCACTTGGGCCAGCGAGAAGTTCAGGAAGGCCACCAATCCAACGATGGAAAACTGCAACGCCCGGGCTTTCGCATCGATCCGAGACAAACCCGCTTCCAGGCACCGGTGGTACGCAAAAAGTCCCAAGTAGGCCGAGAAGGCCAAGGTAATCAGGTGCGGACTGTTTACCATGGCGTTCAGCACGCTGACCTGCCCCAGGTCCCGGAGTGTAAAAAAGAGCCGCTCCGGCTCCAGTCCGGCCAGAAAGAACACCGACCACATTGCGGCCGCGGGCAGGGACCAAGGATCCCATTGCTTTACCGATTGAGACAATTTATAACTCCGGCGTTGGCAGGCGTATGAACGTTCCGGCGCCTTGCGACGTGGTGCTCCGTCATGCAGACGCGAACAACACCCTCCAAAGAATCGGAACCCCATCGGCCATGCGAATTGTTCTCCAGCAATGGTAACACATGGCCCGGCGGGAGACGAGAAGCGTCACAACCCGGAACGCAGGACGGCGTCGCAGATCGGACCCCGCGACTTGTGCCCTTTCAGCACGAGATGGCCGTAATTATGGCTGCCCCGGAGCTTGCGGACGATCCAGTTCAGGGCGTTGTTGGATTCATTCAGGTAGGGGTTGTCGACCTGGCGCGTGTCGCCAAGACAGATGCACTTTACGTTTTCGCCCATGCGCGTGAGCAACGCCCGGATCTCCGTTCGTGACAGGTTCTGCGTTTCGTCGATGATGACCACCGCGTCTTCGATGTTCATTCCGC
>CAZWDH010000145.1:0-17027 GCA_964632865.1 uncultured Nitrospiraceae bacterium | reverse complement strand
GGTCACCTGGCACGACGGTGCGCCGGAACTTGGCGCGGTCGATGCCGAGAAAAATGGCAACCTTCCCGGGCAGCGCGTTGTCGTGGAAAATCAGCACCGAACTCACCTGCGCCATGCTCTCGATAATGAGCACGCCGGGCATCACCGGCATGGAGGGCCAGTGGCCCTGAAAGAACGGCTCGTTAACGGTGACGTTCTTGATTCCGACGACCCGCTCGAAGGGTACATAGGAGAGGATACGGTCGACAAGGAGGAAGGGGAAGCGGTGCGGAAGCACCTTCATGATCATGTTCACGTCCAGCACAGACGGCATCCTGGTGACGGAAGCCGAGTCCTCACGTTTGGCGCGGCCGTTGAGCAGGCTTTTCTTCACTTCCTGCCCGAATTTCACGTGGGACGCGTGCCCCGATTTGACGCCAATCACGTGGCCCTTGACCGGGCGGCCCAGCAGGTACATGTCCCCCAGGAGGTCGAGGATCTTGTGGCGGACGAATTCGTCGGGGAATCGCAGGTCTTCATTGAGGATGGACTCATCGCCGATGGCGACCGCGTTCTCCAGGCTGACGCCCTTAATGAGGCCCTGCTCCTGGAGCATCTTGGCGTCGCGCAGGAACCCGAAGGTACGGGCGGGCGCGATGTCCTTCGCAAAAGTCTCCGGCGTGATGACGAAGGAGGCGTACTGCGTGCCGATGGCGACGTGGTCGAAGGCGATCGTCATAGTGATGCGCAGTTCATCTGACGGCAGAACGCTGAGCGTCACGTCGTCGTTCTTGTAGTAGACGGGCTGCTTGATCTGGATGAACTTTCGCTCCGCATCCTGTTCGACCACGCCCGCCTTTTGGAGCGTGTTCATGAAGGGCACGGAACTGCCGTCGCCGACCGGGGTTTCGCTCGCGTCGACCTCGATGTTGAGGTTGTCCACGCCCAGTCCGGCGATGGCGGCGAGAACGTGTTCCACCGTGTGGACCTTCACCCCGTTGATTCCGATCGTGGTGCCGTAGGTAACGTCGACGACGTTGTCCACATCCGCCTTGATCGCGGGCTTCTCCGGAAGATCGATCCGGTGAAAGGTGATGCCGCTGTTGGGCGGCGCCGGTTTGAACGTGATCGTCGTGAGGTTTCCGGTGTGCAGTCCGATTCCGGAAAAAGACGCTTCTTTAGCGATCGTCTTCTGGTTTTCCATTCAAAAGGCCTTCCAATTGCGCGCAGCGTTCCTCAAGGGACTTGAGGCGGCGAAGTGCCTCGGGTAGCTGGCGCAGGGCACCCTGCATGCGGCGTCCCCGTTCAATTTCCAACGCGGGGTATCCAAACAAAACTGCGCCCGCCGGTATCGACTTCGTAACCCCGCTATAGGCGGCAACGACTACCCCATCGGCGAGTTCAATGTGACCCGCAACACCGGACCCAGCCCCAATAGTGACGTTGTTACCGAGCACGGCGCTACCTGCTATCCCCGCATTTCCGCATATGATGCAATTCGTACCGATTCGCACATTGTGTCCGATCTGCACGAGGTTGTCAATTTTCGTACCGTCACCGACGACTGTGGCGCCAAAAGTTGCCCGGTCGATCGCCGAATTGGTGCCAATCTCCACGTCATCGCCCACGATCACCGTTCCCACCTGGGGAATTTTGATCTGGCGATTCTCATGTTGGGCAAAGCCAAACCCGTCGGATCCGATGACCGCTCCGCTGTGGATCACGCACCGCGCACCCAACGTAACCCGTTCGCGCACCGTTACATTGGGATACAACACCGAATCCGGACCGATACGGGAATTCGTTCCAACAAAACACCCGGAGTGGAGGATCGCGGAATCCCCAATCTCCGCCCCGTCCTCGATAACCACGTACGGTCCGATGGCCACGCCGGCGCCGATACGTGCCGTTGGGGCAACCCATGCGGTTGAATCCGAACCGGTCATTTTCGTGCGCAGTTCCGACTCTACCTTCACGAGGATGGCAAGCATGGCCTGGCGCGGGTCGTCGACCTGGATCAACGGCTTGTTGACGGCGGAGACATCCCGAGAGACGATGATCGCAGAAGCGGACGTCGTATCCAGGTAGGGAAGGTACTTCCGGTCCGAAACAAAGGTTAACTCGCCGGTCACGGCCTCCCGAATCCCGTTCAGGCCTGTGACACGAACGGTACTGTCCCCGACCACGGTACCTTTGACGAGGGCCGCGATCTCACCGAGGGTAGCGTTCATTCACTGCTGCTCCGGTGGTGATTGGGGAAGCCGGCGAACCAACCAACCTGCACGCGCTGCGGACTATTGGCTCTGACCGTTCAGCCGGGCAATCACGCGAGACGTAATGTCAATCGTTTCGCTGTAGTATAGCACGGAGGTCGGGCTCTTGGAATCGGCCTCGAATATCAGGTGGTAGTTCTCGTTCGCGCCGATCTGGTTCACGGCGGCGTCGATGTCTTCCATCATGCGCGCGAAGAACTTGCGGGACTTGCTGTCGATCTCGCCCTGGAGCCGCTTGAACTCGGTCTGGTACTTGCGATAATCGCTTTCGATCTTGTCGCGAAGCTGCTGCTGCTGTTCCTCGGACATGCTGGAGGCCTGGCTTTCCAGGCGATCCTTGTCCGCGGTGATGGTATCGGAAAGCGCGTCAATTTGATCCTGGAGTTTCTTCTTCTCCGATTCGAGTTCGGCCCATTCGCGCTTTTGCTTCTCGTAATTGTCGAAGACTTCCTTCCGGTCGACCACCGCGATTTTGTATTGGGTCGCGCTCTCTTGAGCGACCGCCCACACGGGCATGATTAAGGAAAGCAAGAGCATCATTTTCAAGGACTTGACCGCCATATTCACGTTCCCTATTCCCCTAAAGTTTTCGTTCTGATTGAACCCGCGCCAGATGCGTGCGTTACCGCCTCGTTTCCTGAATGAAATGGTTTCCGGCGGGACAAGGACGGAGTATACCACCAGCAAAATGCCGGTGCAAGATGACGGATTACCATTCATACGGCGATTCGTTTAGAATCGGAATCCACCTTGCAAGTGGAATCGACCGGAACCCTGGTCCTCATCCGCGTTCAGCGGCACACCGTAGTCCAGGCGAATCGGCCCCATTCGGGGGATATCGAATCCGATACCGATACCGGCGGAGTAGCGCATGTCTCCAAACCCGAAGTCGCTCGGCTCGAGCCAGACACCGCCGGCATCGATGAAGCCGTACAAGCGGAAGAACTTGCTCGCTTTGTACTTCACCTCGACGTTGTTCACGAGCCGCAATTCGCCACCCACGGATTCGTCGTCGCCAATGAAACCGTAACGCGGACGCTTGGGACCGATGTCGCGGGAATCATAACCGCGAACCGTGGACGTGCCGCCGGCAAAGTACCGGTCAGACAGCGGAATCACGTCCGAGTCTCCGAAGGGGAACCCGATGCCCTGACGCGAGCGATAGGAAAGCACCCACTTCGACTCTTCGTCGAGCGACCAGTACCACGTGGAGTCGTGATCCAGCTTCCAGAAGTTGTTGTCGCCACCGATGCCCGCCAATTCCAACTGAAGGTCGTGTATCGAGCCGGAGGACGGGTCGCGGCGCGAGTCGGTCGTGGTGCGGTTGATGCCCCAGATTGTGCTGATCGTGACGTCCCCGCCGATGTACGGGTAATAGGCGCTGAAGGGCCCGGTGCCCAAGTCGCTGTAGTTGATGCTCCGGTAGCTGAGCGCCGTGCGGGCTGTCACGTACGGGGAAAGGACTTTACCCAGGCGAATCTGGCCGCCTTGGGACTCTTGCGTATAGTCGGAACCGCCTTCGTACTCGTAGGACTCGTCGAACAGGTCTACGCCGAATACGATGGGATATCCCAGGAACTCAGGGTCGGTAAAGCTCAGGTTGTACTCGGTGCGGCGCTGGCCGATGTTCAGGCGGATGCGGAACTGCTGGCCGCCGCCGCTGAAGGATGGCCAGTTCGTGATGTCGAAGTTGTCGAAACGCAGTTCGGTATACCCGCCGAACCCGTCGTCCGTGCTGTAGCCGGCGCCGAAGTTCCAGAACCCGGTGCGGCCCTCTTCCACGTCAATCAAAAGATTCGCAAACCGGTCGTCATCCTCGACTTCTTCCATGGACATGCGGATGGCGTCATAGTACTCGGTACTTTCGAGACGCCGCTTGCTGGCTTCCAGCAGGGTGCCGTCGAACCGTTCGCCCGGCACAATGAAGATTTCGCGCCGGACCACGTCGTCCCGGGTCACGTCGTTCCCCGTGATCTTGATTTCGCGGACGTACTTGAGGTCGCCTTCTTCGACGCGATGCACGATGTGCGTCGTCTTGCTCTCGCGGTCCAGCGTGACTTGGGGCGTAACGGTCGCGTTGATGTACCCGCTGTCGGCGTAGCCTTTGGATACCAACTGCGCATCCTCTTCGACCTGGCCCTTGTTATGGATGTCGCCGGCTTGCACTTCGAGCAAGTCGACGATTTCGTCGTCGTCAAACACTTCGTTGTTCGCGGTCTCGAGTGTGCCGACCGTGTACTCGGGCCCTTCCTGGACCTGAATCGTGATATCAAGGCCTTTTCCGCTCTCCGAGTAGGCGAGTTCGGTACCGGCGACTTCGGCTTCAAGCCGCCCATGATTGCCGTACTTGTCGAGCACGCCTTCCAAATCCGCCTCCAACTTGTCCTCATCGTACTTGCCGCCGATAAACCACCAGCGGCGTTTCGTCTGCATTCCCTTACGAAGCTGACGATCGGACAAGGCGTCGTTGCCTTCAAAGGCGATGGAGCGAATGCGGGCCTTCTTCCCTTCATCGATCACGTAGGTGATGCGGACTCTGGAAGGGCCGACTTCTTCGACCACGATATCGACGGTGGTGTTTGCGATACCCTTAGATTGATACAGATTGAGGACGGCTTCGCGCTCCTCGTTGTAGCCATCCTCCAGGAATGTGTCGCCTTCGCGCCAACCCAGGACGCCGCGGATGGCCCGGTCGCGCACCTTGTCATTCCCGATAATCTTAATCTCGGAAATGACACGTTTCTCTTCGACGATGTAGGTAAGGACGACGTCGTCACCGCTGAGGGTGGCGTCTGCCTTGATAGAAGAAAAGAAGGTGGTGTCGTAGAGGCGGCGAATGTCGCGCGAAATCGCCACCTGGTTGTAGGTTTGTCCCGCTTGGACCTCGAGTTGCGAGCGGATAAGCTGTTCGCTAACCCGCTCCAGGCCGTCAACCCGGACCTCCCGGATTGTCTTCCCCTCGAATTGCTGGGCGAATACGGGCACTGCCATCACCAGAACGAGCAGCGCCATCAGGAGGTTCTTGTGAGTGATCAATTAGTCACACCTTCCGCTACGGGCATAACCGGTTCAAAAACGAGTTTTTCTTCCTCGTCCGACGGCCGGACGTTTATCTGCATACCAGGCGCGAAGAGCCCCTTTAGAAGCGATTCGGACAAGGGGTCTTCGATGTGCTGCTGCACAGCCCGTCGCAAGGGCCGAGCCCCATACTGCTCGTCGCTACCGATCCGAACGATGAACTCCTTGGCCTCATCGCTCAGGGTCAGATTGTAGCCCTTTTCCCCGACGCGTTCTATCACTTCGGCCACGTGAATGTCAACAATCCGCACCAGTTCCTCGTGGGTAAGACGGTGGAACACGACGACTTCGTCCACGCGGTTCAAGAATTCGGGGTTGAACACTTTCTTCACTTCGTCCATAACCCGCGACTTCATCTCCCGGTACTCGTCCTCACGGGAATCGCGCTGGAAGCCGACCTGGACTGAGCGTCCGATGCGGCGCGCCCCGATATTGCTCGTCATGACGATAACCGTATTCCGGAAATCGACCTTGCGCCCGGTCGAGTCTGTCATGTGCCCGTCCTCCAGGACCTGAAGCAGCACGTTGAACACGTCCGGGTGGGCTTTCTCGATCTCGTCGAAGAGCACGACCGAGTAGGGCCGGCGACGGACCTGTTCCGTCAACTGCCCGCCCTCGTTATAGCCCACGTATCCGGGAGGCGCGCCCGCCAGGCGGGACACGGCGAACTTCTCCATGTACTCGGACATGTCGATGGTAATAAGCGCGTCTTCGTTGCCGAACAGAAAGGAAGCCAGCGACTTCGCGAGGAGCGTCTTACCGACGCCCGTAGGACCAAGGAACAGGAACGACCCCACGGGCCGGCCGGTATTGCGCAGCCCGGCGCGGGAACGTTGGATGGCTCGCGTGATGGCGTCGATGGCCGACTCCTGGCCGATGACGGACTTGTGCAACTCGTCGCGCATGCGGAGCAGCCGGGTGGATTCCGATTCCTCGAGCTTGGTCAGCGGGACGCCGGTCCATTTGGAAACAATGTAGGCAATTTCCTCTTCGCCGACGACGGTCTCGGCGGAATCGCGTTTCTTCTCCCAGTCCCGCTTTTTCTCTTCGAGTTCGGCGATGAGATTGCGCTCTTTGTCGCGCAGGCTCGCCGCGCGCTCATACTCCTGCCGCCGGATAGCCGCCTCTTTCTCGTGGGTGACCTTTTCGATCTGCTGTTCGATATCTTTCAATTCGAGCGGACGCGTTGTGATCTGAAGGCGCGCGCGGCTGCCCGCCTCGTCGATGACGTCCACGGCTTTGTCGGGCAGATAGCGGTCCGTTATGTACTGATTCGACAACTTGGCCGCGGCGACGATTGCTTCATCCGAGAACTTCACGCGGTGGTGTGCCTCGTATTTGTCCCGCAGCCCCTGAATGATCTCCACGGTCTGATCGACCGACGGGGCATCGACCATGATGGTCTGGAACCGGCGCGCAAGAGCGGCGTCTTTTTCGATGTGTTTGCGGTACTCGTCCAGCGTTGTCGCGCCGATGCACTGCAACTCGCCGCGCGCCAGGGAAGGTTTCAACATGTTGGCCGCGTCCACGGCGCCTTCTGCGGCGCCCGCGCCGACGATGGTGTGCAACTCGTCAATGAACAGGATGATGTTGTCGGCACGCCGGATCTCTTTCATCACCGACTTGAGCCGTTCCTCGAACTGGCCGCGATACTTGGTTCCCGCGACAACGCCTGCAAGGTCCAGCGTCAACACGCGGCGATTGAGCAGCAAGTCCGGCACATCACCCGCGATAATCGCTTGGGCTAGACCCTCGACGATCGCGGTCTTGCCGACGCCCGCCTCACCGATGAGAACGGGATTGTTCTTCGTGCGGCGGCTCAAGACCTGAATCACCCGCTCGATCTCGGCCTCGCGGCCGATGACAGGGTCCAGCTTGTCTTCCTGCGCGAGCGCCGTCAGATCACGCCCGAAGGTGTCCAACGCCGGAGTCTGACTCTTCTTACCCGAGCTTGCTTGAGGTCCTGGTTTTCCTTGATCGCCCAACAATCGGATTACCTCCGCTTGGATGCGTTCCAGATCGACCTTCATGTCCTGCAGGACCTTGGCGGCGATTCCTTCGCCTTCTTTCACGAGGCCCAGGAGGATATGTTCGGTGCCAATGTAGCTGTGGTTGAAGCGGCGCGCTTCTTCCACCGCAAGTTCCAAGACTTTCTTGGCGCGCGGCGTGAATGCGATCTCCTCGCCGGACACAACGGCGCTGCCCTTTTGGACTTGCTGCTCGATCTCCAGCGATAACGACTCAATATCAACGCCCAAGTTCTCGAGCGCCCGGGCTGCGATACCGTCCGGCTCCCGGCATAGTCCCAACAGGATGTGCTCGGTACGAACGTATTCGCTGCCGAGGCGGGTCGCCTCCTCGCGCGCCGCGCTGACTACATGTTTCGCTCGTTCCGTAAATCGTTCCCACATAATATGATTCCACCTTCAATGCGCTATGAATCGTATACGAATGCGCCCGCTGCACGGCGGGATTTTCCTGTTTGCCTGATTGCCGCCCTCCTTGCGGACGGCACAGCCGATTCGGTCACTGCATATAGTATTGTGCTTGAACCACTATCCGAAGTCCACCTTTGCCGATCCGCAAATCCGGCGGGATCGGAATTGAGTCCGGACAAGACCAGTCCACACGCGCTCCACTGCGAATCCTCGTGCAGCCCTACGAGAACCGCTGCCGGAACAGATTGGCCCGGGCGGTGCTCAGCGCGAAGTGGTCCGATTCCTCACCAAGCCGGGATTCGAGGTGCGCGGCCTGCGCAAGCACGAGGAGCTCGTTTAATTGCTGGACGGAAAAGCTTTCCTCCTGCCCCGTCGCCAAACCGAGCCGAAGTGCTGACAACAGGTCCAGTGCCTCTTGAAACTCGAGCACCCGTGCCCCCCGCGCGATGCCCAGTGCCCGGCCGACACGATCGGCCAAGGCCGGCAAGGATTCCTCCTTCATGATGGTCGCGCGGGCGCTTCGCTCCTGCGAAACGGCATCAGTGATGGTCGTGCGGAAGTGGTAAACGATTTCCTCTTCGGAACGCCCAAGGGTCCCGCGATTCGCGACCACGTACAGATAACCAGGCGCCCCACCGATCTCGCCGAACGCTCCTGTCAACGAATGGTGATTGCTTCGAATGCTTTGCTCGAGAGGCATGATTCTCCCTGCCGACGTCAGCCCCGGCAGATGGACCAGGCCCGCCACGCGCAGTCCGGTGCCCAATTCGTCCAGCGATGACGAAAGGTACCCGCGCTTCTCATCGAACGAGAAGTCCAATGTCAACGCGAGCGCTTCATCCGCTTCGGACGCGCGTGACCACACGTCTTGTGGTCTCAGGCCCGGCGCCAGTACGGTGATTCGGACGTGGTCCCGCTCGTTCACCATAACGCTCAGGCACTGATCGTCGCTGATGAAGACGCCTCGAGGACCTTGTCCCTCCGCCATCCACGGCGTCATGAGGTGCCGTTCCGTGAGCAACCGCGTCTCTTGAAGGCTCAATTCCGACAAGGGGTAATACTGACCATCCGAAAACACGTCAGCCTGATCGAACGCCGAAAGTACGCGATCCTCGACCGCCGCCTTTTCATCTTCCGAGCAGCGTTCGGGAAACGGGAAATCCGCCAGATTGCGGACCAGCGAGGCGCGGGTGTGGATGACGCAGTCTTCTTCCGGTCCACTCTGGCCCAACCACCCCGCCGGCCTGTTCAAAAACGTCTTAAGCATGGCTCGTCTGCGATCCTCGATTGACGGTGTCGTCGGCCCGGAGAGACTCTTCCAGCGAGCGAATCTCGTCGCGCAAGCTCGCAGCTTGTTCGTAGTCCTCGGTCTTGAGCGCGCTGCGCAAAAGGGCTCGTTTGGTTTGGAGATTGGCGCGCTTCTGCTCTCGGACGTCGTCCCGGTGAGGCACTTTCCCCCGGTGCCGAAGCGCGACGTGCATGCCCCGCAGCAGGGGCTCGAGTTGATCCTCGAAGGAGATGTAGCAGGCGCTGCAGCCAACCCGTCCGGATTCGACCACATCCTGCCACTCGATCCCGCAAGCCCGGCAGGAGCGCTGAGCCACCGGTGACGGGGCAGCTCCGGCGGGGATGTGGCGCATGGTTGGCGTCGGCGCCGCTCCGGAAAGCTCGAATCCTGACGCGCCCTCCGCTTGCTGTTTGGCCATGCAATCGGCGCAAAGGTGTTGTTCAGATACCTTTCCGTCGACGACTTCAGCATAACGCATGGTCGCGAGACTTTTGTGACAGCGTTGGCAGAGCATTTTGACCTCTTAGTAAGTATATCATCCTGTGCGACTTCGTTCCATTTTACGGACTCGAAACGCGTTTTTAGAGTTTCACCAAGCCGTTTCCATTGTCGCAAGGGCTGCCATTTCACATCAAGCCGCATGCTGCGGTCCGTTGATTTCCTCTATACGTACCACTAGCATGACTCCAGATAACAACATGTGACGCGGTTACTTGATTCCGCATTCACTTCGGGGGGGCCGCACGTGCGCGTTTCTGTGAGTTTCCTTTCAATTCTTCTTCTCGCGACCACCGACGCTGCCCTCGCCGGCGATGCTCCCGCGCGGGTCTGGGAATTCGCGACAAAAGGCAAGATCTACGCGGCGCCGGTGTTGGTCGACCTCGACGGGGACGGCCCGCTCGAAGTCATCATCGCCGCGTCGCAGGAACGCCGACTCTATTGTCTGGATCACGGCGGCCGCGTTCGTTGGGCTGTAGACGTGCATGGGAAGACGCCAGGAGGGCTACAGTCCACTCCTTCCGCGGCCGACGTCGACGGAGACGGCAAACTCGAAGTATTCGCCGTGTCCCGAGACGGTATCGTTCTCTGCATCTCATCCGAAGGCCAAATCATCTGGATGCAGGATCTGAGTGACCGCATGGACTATACGGGCCCTGTCATCGCGGACATCAACGGTGACGGTCGCATCGAGATCGTCTTTGGTTCCGAAAGCGGCACGTTGTACTGCATGGACGATGCGGGAGCGATCTTGTGGCGGTACCAGAGCGAGGGCCCCATCCGCGGGATTCCGGCGGTGGCGTATCATTCCCCGTCCGGCACAATGCGTGTGTTCGCAATGTTCGGCGGCGGCCGCGAAGCCTGCCTCACCAGCGACGGCGATGTGGCCTGGTATTTCGATGCGCCGAATCCAAAGAAGGAGCGCTGGGGCAATCCCGCTGTCGGCGACGTGAACGGCGATGGAGTTCTCGACGTCGTGACGATCACCGACGACTTTCAGGTTATCGCGCGCGATGCGTTCTCGGGCACGGAAGCGTGGCGCTGGAAGGGCGAACATCGCATCGACCAAACCACGAGCGTCGCTCTCGTCGATTTTGACGGCACCGGGAGGTTCGACGTGGTGTGCGCCGACGGCAGCGGCCAGGGCGGGCCCGGATTCGTCTATCGCCTGCGCGACGGGCAACCGATCTGGACTGCGGACGTGGGCGGAAGTGTCGTACAGGGGCCGAGCGTGGGCGACGTCGACGGCGACGGCGAACTGGAAATTCTCGTCTGCTCGCGGTCGCAGCGGCTCCTCTGTCTTTCGGCAACCGGACAAATCGAATGGACCGTGCCCTTCTCCACGGAAATCATCACGACGCCTGCGATCGGCGATCTGGATGGCGACGGGACCGTGGAGATCGTCGTGTCCAGCAAGGACCGGTCGGTCTATTGTTTCACCTTGGGCGGAGCGGCCGACGACGCGCTGATGCCGTGGCCCATGATGAATCACGATCCGCAGCTGTCCGGCAACGCGGCTGGGGCGCCATTCCGTGGGACCGCCGCTTCATCACCGGCGGCTCTGCCGGAAGTGTTGACCGTTGCAGACGCCGCCCCCTTGCATCTCGGGGTCAACGTCACCGAGTTCTCATTCGCGAACGCGAGTGCGCAGCCAAGGCGTCTATTGGCCGTGGTCGAAGTGGAACGGCCCGATGGCTCGCTGCTCACGCACACCGTCGCCGGCCGAAGGGAGCCTTACGAAATCACCGCCGGCCGTTTCGAATGGCCCGCCGATCGCGGCGGGGATTACCACGTGCGCGCCCGGCTCACGGATCTGGGTACGGGAACCGTGCTCGCCGAGGCCCGGCAGGACGCAACCTTGACGCCACTCGACGCGGAACAGACTCAGTTGAAGCGTCTGGACGAAGAGACCCGGAGCCACTTGGGCCGACTCGTCGATGGTCCCCTGCGTTCGCGAGCGCAGGCGGCGTTGGAGACTGCGCTTCGATCGGCAGCGGAATCCATCGCATACGCATCGGATAACGTGAATGGCGATCCCGACGGCGAACAGGATGCGGCACTGTCAGCGGTAAAGGACTCCCTTCAAACCTTGGAGCACGAAGTTGCGCGGCTCCGCGCCGCTACCGGCACTGCGAATGCCGCAGAGTTCGCCGCGGTTCCGCGGACTTCGCTGCGGAAGATCTTCCGCGATGAACCGTTGTTGGCGGATTCCGCGGCCTCGGAAGCCCACGTGTCGCTCGCGCGGAATGAGTACGAGGGCATCCAACTCGCTATCGTCCCGCTGTGGATGGATCTTGGCAACGTTCGCGTAACCGTGAGCGATTTGGCGCACACCGATTCGAAAGCCACGATTCCGGCGACCAATATCGCTGTGAACCGTGTCGGCTATGTCACGATTGGTCCAAGTGAATACACGTGGTACGTGGAAAAGCAGGGCGACTACCCGGACGTGCTCTTCTCCAACGAACCCTTCGATATCCCCGCAGGCCAAGATGCGCAGCCCTATTTGATCACGGTACATACGGCCGCAGGTACGGCGCCCGGGAAGTATGCGGGCACGATCCGCGTGACGGCGGACGGCGCTTCGCCGTTCGAGATGCCGCTGCACGTGAATGTGTGGGATTTCACCCTCAGCGATGAGACCCACCTGAAGACATCGCTGTGGATGAACGAAGACCAGATAGCGTCGTTCTACAAACTCTCGGATGGTCTTCCCTTCGACCTGCGCAAGCGCTGGTATGACTATCACCTGGACCATCGAATCAGCCCCATCAAGGATTTCCCCCTCGGCGGCGGCGACCGCATCGAAGACTTCGAATACATGATCGACCGCGGTATGAACGCCTTCTTCCTGCCGCTGCCGGGCCGCCTGCCGGAAGAGAAGCGGCCACGGTTCGCAGAACGGCTTCTGGAAACCGAAGCCATCCTCGAGTCGAAGGGGTGGAAAGACCTCGCCTATCTTTACACCCGTGACGAGCTGTCGGTGATGGGCCGCCCGGAAATCCCGGACGCGGTCGAGTTCAGCCAGTGGGTTCACACGATCGTGCCCGAGATTCCGCGCCTTCAAACCAGTCCCCCGGAGCACGCTTTGCTTGGCGTCGCGGATGTGTGGTGTCCGCTCATCGACCACTTCGATCCCGCCATGCTCAAGGACCGCATGGCGCAGGGCGACCGGCTCTGGTTCTACACGGTTTGGGGCAGGCCCGGCATCATGATCGAATTCCCCGCGACGGATTACCGGATCATGTTCTGGCAATGCTGGAAGTACGGCGCGGAAGGGTTCCTGTATTGGGGCACCACGCACTGGGCGCTCAACATGGCCACTGACCAACGCTGGCCGGAAATCCCCTGGAAGCCCTGGAACTCCCAGCCCGGCCACAACGGCTGCGGCTACCTCCTGTATCCCGGACCCGACGGCGAACCACTGGGTTCCCTCCGCTTTGAAATCGTGCGGGACGGCATCGAAGACTACGAGTACTTCTGGATGCTGCGGGACTTGGTTGCGAAGGCAGGAGACGCGTTGGATAAGGATTTGCGGTCGCGGGTTGAGAAGATTCTCGCGGTCGATCCCTCCGTCGTCGTGGACAACAAGACCTTCACAGACGATCCGGCCGCGCTCCTCGACGCGCGGGCCGAACTAGCGGAAACCATCGAGGCCGTTTCAAAAACAATAAAACCGTGAATTCTCTAGATCGCCAGACCCTAAATAGCGGCCAGATGGCCTATTTGAACCAAATAAGGTCAGTATATCTGCCTTATTCAGTCGGTTTTAGGAAGGTACACTTAACTTATAACGAGGGTGCTTGCCAAATATGCGATGCCATTTTGTCATCTACGGCCTTGCTCTACTGGGCTTCCTGGCGGACTCTGGTGCGGCGTTCGCAGATGAGTTGTCCTCTCTGGATCCTACACAGGTTCTCGACCGGCTCGATCTGAGTAGTGAAGCCATGCGCCCCGTCGCGACGGCCCTGTCCGATGGCGGCGAGGAGGCCGCGCTCACGGCCCTTCGCGATCACTACCGCGAGAAATACCCGTTACCCATCGACGAGTCAGGTCTGAAGGAAAGCACGAAACAGGAAGCCGACGACGTCGTCAATCACATCTTCCAGTGGGGTCCGTATGAGAAGGCGGACTATGGCGACGACATGGACTGGGCCTGGGATCCGCGCGGGGATATCGAGTGGGTTGCGGCGATGTACCGGTTTCACTGGGCGGACGCCCTGGTTTCCGCCTATCTCGCGACGCGCGATGAGAAATACGCGCAGGCCTTCGTCGAACTGACGACGGACTGGATTGCCAAGCATCCGCTCGAAGAGCGCGACGTCGCCCACTCCGTGTACACGAACTGGAAAGGCTATCCCTGGCTCGACATTCAGACGGGCATCCGGGCCTCGCGGCTCTGCCTCGCCTTTCCGGTCATGGTCCATGCCGAGGCCTTCACGCCGGAGTTTCTCGGCGTCTTCCTCGCCAGCATGTATGACCACCAGAAGAAGACCGAATTGGAACCCATGGGGAAAATCCACAACAAGGCGATCTTCGAACAGCGCGGGTTCGTGAACATCGCGTCGACCTTCCCGGAGTTCAAGGAATCGCGCGGGTGGATGGAGCTTGCGCTCGAACGGGCGCGCGAAAATCTGCTGGCCCAAACGACAACGGACGGGGTCCAGCGCGAGTGGTCCGGGGGATACCATCGCGGGGTGATGCGCGACGCGGTGGAGATCATGGAGAAGATGGAGCCATTTGGAATTCCGATTCCGGAGGACTATCGCGAAAGGGTGCGGCTCATGCACGAATACCTCTTCGCCATGGCCACGCCGGACCTCGGTTTCACCATGTTTGGCGACACGAGCCGCACCTATCCCACACCGGACCGGCGCGGATCGATGGATTTGTACTCGACACTCATCACGGCGTCGGAGACGCTGGACGATCCCAAGTACGCGGCGCGGGCGACGCTGGATCGCGAAAGGTTGCCGGAACAGACGAGCTACGCCTTCCCGGAAGCGGGCATGTATTTCCTGCGCGACCAATGGGGGCCAGAGCAGACATATTTCGCGTTGCACTGTTCGCCGCCCGCCATCAGCGGTCACGATCAGCCGGACAATGAGACCTTCGAACTCTATGCCAACGGCCGCTGGTTGATCACCGACAGCGGCTATTACACCTACGGCCACGACCCGGAAGCGCGCGACTGGCATCGGCAGACCCGCGTCCACAACACGCTCACGATCGCCGGAAAAGACACCGCCGTCGACGGCCGCCTCGTCGCCTGGGCCGACGAACCGGAATTCGATGCGGTATGCGTGGAGAACAACTCCTACGAAGGTATTACCCACCGGCGGACGGTGTGGTTCGTCGATCACCGTTTCGTGGTTCTGTACGACGAGGCGTTGGGCGAGGTGGACGGAACGGCTGAGGTGCACTTTCAATTGGCGCCCGGCACCGTGAATGTCGACACGGCGCGAAATCGGGTGCAGACCCAATTCGACGATGCAAACTTCCTCATCTGGATGGACGAAAGTGCTCCGGTCACACTCGATTCCAGCGAGGGTTGGATGGGATGGTCCTACGGCAAGCGCGAACCGCGTACTTCCGTACGTTACGCCTTCACCGGCGAAGGCCCTGCGCGGTTCGTGACCATGCTTGTGCCCTTCGTGGGAGACGATGTTCCAGAGGGATTAAGCGTGCGTGAGTTGGACATCGCAGAAGCAGATTCCGCGTTCGAGGTGAACGCACTGGACGCGACCTGGCAAATCGGACGAAGCGGCGATTCGCTTTGGTGCAAAGCGAGTCAAGGCGGCTAAAGGAGAACAGGCGTCCCGCCTGTTTATGATTCACGGGCGAGACGCCCGTGCTCCCTGGTAGAACTTACGGAGAAACTCATGCGCATCCTGTCCTTACTCATCCTCGCGACGCTCGCCGCGTCGGCTCAAGATCCCATCGTCGTAGATTCCACGAAGCAGCTCTTTCTCGACGACCACCTCATCGCGCGCATGGACAACATCACGCGTACGATCCACGCAGTCACGAAGAGCGAACACAATCCGATCCTGTGGCCGACCGAAGCGTGGGAAGGCAAGGTGGCCATCGTGTACGGTTCGGTCTTGCGCGACGGCGATCGCTATCGCATGTGGTACCACGGCGGTTCAGGCGTAAGTTACGCCGAAAGCGAAGACGGCATCGTCTGGACCAAGCCGGCCCTGGGCTTGCACGAGATCGACGGGAACGATACGAACATCCTCATCGACCGTAACGCCGCAGAGGGCGCGCAAAACTACCTCCCCTATTTCTACGAACTCTTCGGCGTGCACAAGGACGAGTACGCGGACGATCCCAACGCCCGCTACGTTATGGGCTACCTCAGCATCCAGCGCGACTATTCAGGTCCCAGCGAAGACCCCTTCCACGGCGGGCAGCGGCGCGGGCTTGGTGTCGCGACGAGTCCGGACGGCATTCATTGGTCTCTGACAAATAGCTGGGCGACCGATGCCATCTGCGACGGCGGCACCTATTGGATGGTAGACCCGGCGACCAACAATTACGTCCTCTTTGGTCGCACCAAATTCACGCCGCCGGATCTACTCGCCGCATGGGGAAGCGATCCCTGGGTGGAGCAATACTATTGGGGCCGGGCCGTCGCGCGGGTGGAGTCGCCCGATTTTCTGGACTGGAGTTTTACCGCGCCGGCGTCGGCGCCCGTCGTCATGACCGCCGACACGAACGATCCGCCCGGCACGGAAATCTATTCAATGAACGTGTTCCCCTACGAGGGACTGTACATCGGCCTCGTCCAGATGTTCTACAACCGTGAGGACGCCTGCTACCTCGACATCCAACTTGCCGTGAGCCGGGACGGCGTTTCGTTCACGCGGGTCGGCGACCGGACGTCCTTCATCCCCGTGGGACCCGTAGGCGAATGGGATCGCTTCAACACCTCCGTGGCGAACAACCCGCCCATCCGCGTCGGAGACGATCTCCGCTTCTACTTTGGCGGGCGCACCTACCGTCACAGCCCCTATCAAGGTGACGACAAAGGCGAACCCGGAGGCGGCATCGGCTTTGGCACTATCCCCATCGACCGGTTCATGTCGCTGGACGCCCCCTCCTCCGGCGGCGTGGTGGAGACGCAGCCCGTTCGCTTGACAAGCAAGGATCTGCGTCTGAACGTCGAAAGCCGTTTCGGCGAAGTCCTCGTCGAACTGGTCGATCCGGACACCGGCGAAACGCTCGCGCGATCCCATCCGATCACCGAAGATTCTCTGGACGCGGCCGTTCATTGGGAAGATCGCTCGACGACGCCGGACCGTCCCGTAAGGATCCGGTTCACCCTCAAGAACGCGCGGTTATATGCGTTCTGGGCGGGGAACGGCGCCAGATAGTCAACGGCTGGTCGGTATTTGGAGCGGATGTAGCGCAGGCGGCCCCCCCGGCACACTTAAGGGTTATGCCAATGGGTTTCAGGCGGGGACGCCA
>CAZWDH010000144.1:0-17064 GCA_964632865.1 uncultured Nitrospiraceae bacterium | reverse complement strand
GCGCGTATTGTACGGATCGCAATGATTGGACACAAGAGAACGCTGCTCTAGGGCGGTCTATCGCGGAGGAAACACTTGGGCAATCACCTGCTCCCGGTAGTCGAAAATCCGCTCCAGATCCTGCCGAACATACACGCGGTGAACGAGCCGGCCGAGCATGCCCAGTGGAAGCACATACCGCACCTCGTCGCCGATGATAGTGCCGTCATCGTCTTCCCGGAACGTGTGCGTGTGGTGCCAGAACAGGTAGGGACCCTTAATTTGCTCGTCCACAAACCGGTGCGGCGGATCGTACGTCGTGATCAAGGTGCGCCAATGAATCGGCACCCCCCAAACGCGCAGCGTGTAGTCGATAAGCGCGCCCTCCCGCATGCGGAGGGGCGGCGGTGTGAGAATGCAGAAATTCAACGAGGGCGGTGTGATACGCTGTAGATTCGCTGCTTGCGAGAAGAATGCAAACACTTCATCGAGCGAATAAGGTACGCGTTGCTCGCGCTTGAGGATATACGCATTCATACTGGAAATGGATTCCGATCTACTCCAATTTCGAAGCAGCGGCCTGCCGCGTTTCCGGGTTTGCCAAGAGTTTATCCACCGTAGCGGTGACGTCGGCGAGCGTATCCATCGTCGCCTCGCCGGACCGTTCGCACACGATTCGACCCGACGTGTCGACGACATAGATATTCACGAGTCCCGGTTCCGAATCGAACGACTCGGTCACGACGCCCTCCCAATCCATCATGATGGGGCGTTCCGAATTCCGCTTGAAGAAGAACCGGACGATCCCCCGCATCAGCTCGGGCACTGCGCTCAACTCGGCCACACCGTGAATATCCACACGGCCACCGTATCGTTCATGGAGCGGCACGACCCAACTTTCGACTTGCTTCGAGCCTTCCTTATCGGCAAGCAGCAGTACGCTCACCCGGGTTCGGGGAAACGAATACGTATGGCTGGCGCCAAACTGGTCTTCCAGGGTGAAGGGCTTGACTTGGCGCGCAACGGCTTCCTCGGAAGTATCCGATGCACTGGCCGCGTCGTCCGGCGATGGCTTGCCATGTGCGTTGAACGCGACGGAGTTCGGCTCGGACGCGACGGCCATGACTGCCACTACGGACACCAGGAACACGACAATGGGTCGACAAATCGCGTTCATGTTCAGATGCTTGCTACCAAAGTCAACAGGTCCACGATGAAAAAGAACACGCGAAAGATTTCGTTGCTGAGGTAGTCCAGGATCTCGAGAATGGGCTGAATGCTTTCAAAGAAATCACTGACCGCTTTGCGTGGCAGCCGTTCCGCCGGAATGGTTGCTCGTTGCATGATGCCGTTCCTCCTTATCGTAGCGTTATGGAATTGCGCGGGCTAACGCCCCAACCATCCTGCCGCGTCCTTGGCCCAATAGGTGAGAATCATCGACGCGCCGGCTCTCCGGATCGCCGTCAACACTTCCATAGCGGCCCGCTTCTCATCGATCCAGCCCTTGGCTGCCGCCGCCTTTACCATGGAGAACTCGCCAGAGACATGATACGCGGCCACGGGGACGTCGAAGGTCTCCGCAGCCATCTTGATGATATCGAGATAGGCGAGCGCCGGCTTCACCATGACGATGTCCGCGCCTTCCTCGATGTCCAGTGCGATCTCGCGCTCCGCTTCCCGGGCGTTCGGCGGGTCCATCTGGTAAGTCGTGCGATCCCCAAACTGCGGCGGCGATTCCGCGGCATCGCGGAATGGGCCGTAAAATGCGGACGCGTACTTCGCGCTGTACGCCATGATGGGAATGTGACTGAAGCCTTCATCATCCAGTCCATCGCGAATCGTGGCGATGCGGCCATCCATCATATCCGATGGCGCGACCATATCAGCGCCGGCCTTCGCGTGGGCCACGGCTTCGCGGGCGAGCAGCGGCAATGTCTTATCGTTGTCCACATCTTGCAACCCGTCGGCCCGTTGGTGCACGACGCCGCAATGGCCGTGATCGGTGTATTCACAGAGGCACACGTCGGTGATGACACACAGTTCCGGACAGGCCGTTTTGATTCTCTCGATCGCCCGGCACACGATGGCGTCTTCGCTGTACGCTTCCGTGCCGTGGGCGTCCTTCGATTCCGGAATACCGAAGAGAATCACCGCGGGCACACCGGCCTGTTCGATGGACTTCGTTTCTTCGACAAGCGTGTCGACCGAGAACTGATAATTTCCCGGCATCGACTTGATCTCGTTCTTGACACCGGAGCCGGGTCGAACGAACAACGGCATGATCAGGTTGTCCGCGGACAATCGGGTTTCGCGGACCATGCGCCGCAACGTGGCGGAACGGCGCAGTCTTCGCATGCGAACGATCGGAAAACTCACCAGGGAACTCCTCTTGTCATCTGTCAGCTTCGGTTGCCTTGCGGCCTAGACTGTCAACAATAGCACGAACGAAGTTAGGAATATCGTGGGTGTCCGGTTCAATCGTCACGGGCATCCCTAGCGACCCCGCAGTCTTTGCCGTGATTGGACCGATCGCCCCGAAGGCCGCGGTTTGTTTCAGTATCTCGATCCGTTCCGCGCCAAGCATTTCATGAAAGTTTCGCGCTGTCGATGAACTGGTGAACGTGACGAGATTGGGTCTGTACGTCGCCAGACGTTCCGCCAGTGCATCCGGCGTTCGCGGAACGACGGTACGGTAGGCTACCACTTCCGTCACGTCCGCTCCATGCTTGCGCAATTCCTCCGGCAGAAAGCTGCGGGCGATGTCCGCGCGCGGAAGGAGAAACCGTTTCCCCTCGAGATTGGGTTCCTGTGCGAGCAAGGCGGCCATCAGATCTTCGGCTACGTACTTTTCCGGCATGAGATCGACCCGCAGGAAGCGACGCCTGACCGCCTCCGCCGTTGCGGATCCGATGACGCAGAGCCGAACGCCGGCCAGGTTCCGGGCATCCAGACCCAGATTGTCCATCCGCTCGAACAGCATCTCGACGGCGTTTACGCTGGTCAGCACAATCCAGTCATACGTGTTCACCGGGTCGAACGGCTCCGGGTGCTCCGGCGGTTCGATGGCGATGGTTGGGAACTCAAACACGTCGGCGCCGAGTTCCTGCAGTTGCCTCACCAGATCGCTTGCCTGGCTGCGCGCCCTGGTCACCACAATGCGCTTACCGAAGAGGGGCCTGCTCTCGAACCAGGAGAGGGTATCGTGCAGCGACACGACCTCCCCAACGACAATGACGGCGGGCGGCTGGATGCATTCAGTTTGCGCGCGGTCGGCAATATCCGCCAAGGTGCCAACTGCTGATCGCTGCTTCGGGTCGGTCCCCCATTGGACAATTGCAGCGGGCGTCGTGGGCGGACGGCCCAGCGCGATCAATTGTGTCGTGATGCGGGGTAGATTTCGTACGCCCATGTAGAACACGAGCGTGCCCCGAACGAGGAGTTGCGAGAGATCCTCGTCGTCCGCTTCCAAAGCCTCGGCGTCGTGCCCGGTGATCAGGGTGTAGCACGTGGCCAACCCGCGGTGGGTTACGGGAATGCCCGCGTAGGCGGGACCTGCGATTCCTGCGGTAATGCCCGGCACAACTTCGAAAGCGATGCCCGCGTCTGCCAGCGCCAGCGCTTCTTCGCCGCCGCGGCCAAACACGAAGGGATCCCCCCCCTTGAGGCGCACGACCCGTTTGCCCTGCGAGGCTTGTTCGCGCATCAGGCGATTGATTTCGTCCTGCAACAGCGTGTGTTTGTCGGTGGCCTTGCCCGCGAAAATGTGCTCGGCCGTGGGGGCGTAGTCGAGCAGTGCCTCGTTGGCCAAGGAATCGTAGATGACGACATCGGCGTGTTCGAGACACTCCCGGCCGCGTATAGTGAGCAGCCCGGGATCGCCAGGGCCTGCACCCACCAACCAGACTTTTCCCTGCGTAGGATTCATCGCGTCGCCGCAATCAATTCCGAAGCCCCTTGACCGAGCAGGTTTTGCGCCGCCTGTTTGCCCATGTCGATGGCTTCGCTCGCGTGGCCTTCGCATTCCGTGCGCAACACCGTCGAACCGTCCAGGCTGCACACGCAGGCCGTGAGCCGGAGTGTCGTTCCACTCAAACGGGCGAGAGCGCCAATGGGTACCTGGCACCCGCCCTCCAACGCCGCAAGGCAGGAACGTTCCGCAGTCACTTCGACCGTTGCCACGGGATCGGAGACCGATTCGAGTATCCGCGCGGTCTCTTCATCGTCGGATCGAATCTCGATACCGAGCGCGCCCTGCGCCGGAGCGGACACCATGACGTCTTCTTCCAGCCGCGCGGTGATGGCCTCGTACAGCCCCAGGCGCTCGAGTCCGGCGCAGGCAAGGATTGCCGCGTCGACCACGCCTTCCTGGACTTTGCGCAGGCGGGTTTCAACGTTGCCCCTGAGATCGACCACCCGAAGATCCGGACGTCGCGCGAGCACCTGCGCCTGCCTTCGCAAACTCGAGGTGCCTACTTTCGATCCGGCCGGCATATCGTCCAGGTGCTGCCACTTTGCGCAGACAAAGGCATCGTAGGGAATTTCGCGCGCCGGAACTGCGGCGAGCATGAGCCCCTCGGGAAACTCTGTCGGCAGATCCTTGAGGCTGTGCACGGCGAGGTCCACGCGCCCGTCTATCAGTGCAACTTCGAGTTCTTTCGTGAAGAGTCCCTTGCCGCCGATCTTTGCAAGCGGGACGTCGAGAATCTTGTCGCCTTTCGTATGGATGATTTCGATGGTGACATCCAGACCGGGATTGGCCTCGCGCAAGGCTTCGGCCATGCCTTCGGATTGCACCAGGGCAAGTTGGCTCCCGCGCGAACCTATGACCAGAGACGACTTCACGGCAACTCCTTCAATCCGAACAAACGTTTTACGAGATGCAGCACCTTGTGGGGATCTTCATCGGCCACTTCCCGTTTCAACTGCCGCATGGGGCGCTGCAAAATCGTGTTCACGATGCGCTTCGTTAAGTATGCAATTTCTTCCTGCTGGCGATCCGTTAGATCGGGCAGCATGGCGAGGGTCTTCTGCAATTCCCGCTCGCGGATGGCGTTCAATTCCTCCGCCATCGATACAATCGTCGGTTCCGCGACCAGTCCTTGCAGCCAGGCCCAGAAGTGCTCAACACCGGTATCAACAATGTGCATGCATCGGTCAATTTCCTGGCGGCGTGCTTCCATATTGGCGTCGGCGACTTGCTGCAAGTCGTCCACGTCGTACAGGTATACGTTATCCAGCTTCTTCACTGCCGGGTCGATATTTCGGGGTACGGCGATGTCTATGGCGAATATGGGCGCCTGGGTTCGCTTCTTCAGCGCTGCCTGAAATTCGGCCGGTCCCAGAATATACGAAGGCGCGGCAGTCGACGCGATCACGATATCCGCGCGAGAAAGGTTCTCTTCGAAGGCCTCAAAAGGAATCGGCTCCCCGCGCACGGCCTCCGCAAGCCGGACCGCTTTCTCGTGGCTCCGGTTGACCAGCAATACCTTTTCGACGCCCCGTGACACGAGGTTCTTCAGCGTCAGCTCACCCATCTTTCCTGAGCCGACCACCATGACCGTTTTGCCAGACAGCTCCATAAAGATCGATACCGCCAAATCCACCGCGACGCTACCGATGGATACTTTACCCTCATTGATGCTGCTGTTGGACCGGACGTTCTTTGCGACGGAGAACGCTTTCTGAAAGAGTGCGCTCGTGACTTTGTCGGTCGCTTGTTCGGCTTGCGCCAGGAGGAAGGCATCGTGGACTTGGCCAAGTATTTGCCCCTCTCCCACAACGAGGCTATCGAGACTGGATGCGACACGGAACAAATGTCCTGCCGCCTCGCGCCCGGTGTACTCGTAGAGGTTCGACCTGAACTCGCTTTCCGGGACCTGATGCCAGTCGGCGAGAAACCGGCGGATGCGTACCGGCACATCGGAGGTATCCGCGGCGTGGGCATAGACCTCCACGCGATTGCAGGTACTCAAGATTACCACGCCCGCGTCGTCTAGATGCTTGCGAAGCGCCAGCAGGGCCTTCGGCAGGTCCTTCTCCGGAAAGTGAAGCCGTTCGCGAAGTTCCAGCGGGCTCGAGTGATGGCTCAGTCCGACGACGACCACATTCATTGCGGCCGTCTCCAGAAGTACACATCCTCAAGATTGACGAGGCCCAGCACCATATAGGAAGCCAGTAGAATTCCGAATCCGACGAAGACCAAATAGGCAAGTTTCTGACCGCGAAGACGGCCTTGCCGCCGCGTGTGGAATGCCACGGAATAGAGGATTACCATAAAGAAGGCGCGCACAATTTTTGCCGATAGCCACCACTGAGATCCCAGCTCATCGGAATCGATGTAAGCCCAGATAAAGCCCAGCACGAAGGTGATGGCAAAGAACACGTAGCCGTACGTGATTAACTTGAACAACGACTGGTCCAGTTGCTCGAGCGAAGGCAGTTTATGGAAGAGCCGGGTCGTGTGAAGTTGCTTCAGGTTGCGCGCCTGGAAGACGTAGGCCAGGCTGGTGAGACTGGCGACGAAGAACAGCGAGTAAGCCAGGAACGCCAGTCCCACGTGGACGGCGAGAAAAACGCCATTCAGCGCCTTCGGCTGCTGCTGAAGGAAACTGTAATCGGACACGGCATTGTACAGGTATAAGGCGGCGAGCGCGGGACCAAAGAAAGAGAGTAGGGGGCGAACGTTGTTCGTATACGCGATGTACAGCGCTATCGCCGTGCCAAGGATTACGAAGAGATTCAAAGCGTCGCCCATGGTCGTCAACGGGAGCAGTCCGAACATACTCCAGCGCACGGCGAATACGATGACGAGTGCTCCGCATCCGGCCGAGAGGATTCCGGTGAGAATGGACAGGGTCCGTGCGCTTCCGGCGCGCAGATACGCCAGGGCGACCGCACCGGCGGCGAGGTAGAGTCCCAACCCCCCAAAAAACAATACCTTTACAACGTTTTCCATACTTTCGTGCTCTGGTGGCGCTCCGCATAATGCCGTTGCGCGATGGTCGCGTGCGGGAGAACACGGATTGTCACGGTTTGCGGGCTGCCTCGAAATGGATGCCAATGGTCTCCACAGCGACAGCCAGCCTTTTGCGGGTAGGATATCACATCCCGTGTGTTCATCACGACTTGGCCGAGGGTGCACAACCATCGCCACAGTGGTAGACTACCCGAGCGGGAAGCATCTGGGTTCAGACGCTGCCCATCCTGATCCTATGCGTCAACTGGAGATAGGAACGTGCAAAAACAGGGGAGCACAGGCCGCCGGCGTCAGAAGACGAGCCCCTCGATGGAACAATATATCGAGACGATTGCAGACTTGCTCACCCAAGACCGCGTCTGCAGCGTCAGCGATATCGCCGCCCACGCCAATGTCAGCCGGCCAGCCGCGTCCCGAGCCGTCCGCGAACTGGCAGGGAAAGGTCTTGTGGAGCACCAGTCCTATGGCTACGTTGTGTTGTCTCCGGACGGCGAAGCGCTTGCCCGGAGGCTGACGGCCCGGCATAAGGCGATATACCGCTTTCTGGCCAATGTGCTTCGTTACGAACCCGGCGTCGCGGATCGGGAGGCGTGCCGGCTCGAGCATTTGGTGGACGACGAATTCGTGGGGCGTTTGGCGCAGCTCACCGTATTCCTCGATTCGGACCACGACATCGGAAATCGGTGGCAAGAGCGCATGAAGGGCCACCTCGGAGATTCCCAGTAACCCCCTGAAACGCAAGGATTTCAGGACAAACTAATCACCTGTCACATTCCACGGCTCAACCCCCTCGCCCTACGGAGTCCCAATTCTTCACGAATCGGACGTTCATAGTACCGGGTTTGCTGACGCCCGGATGTAATGGCGCTCCGGAAGCGTTGTAAGTACAATGGACTGTTGCGGAAGGCCAGGGAATTCGTTTTCGTACGAGAAAGGTGTAGTCGTGTCCTCACTTTTATCTGCGGACTCGTTCCGCGCCGCCGCCTTGCTGTTGACCTGCTTCCTAATCTTAACCAAACCCGCGTTTGCGGATGCGACGATCAACATCCGCGATGCGTCCGGTTTTGCTTCCAGCACTACCGTGGTCGGCGTGAACTTCAATGCCGATTCCAATGCCGTCGCTGTGAATTTCCGCGTGAACTATGACGCGAGCAAGCTCTTATTTGTCTCCGCTGAGCCGGGTTCTGCCGCGGAATCCGCGGACAAGGAAGTGGCGGCCGACGAGCCATCCACCGGCGTCGCATCCATTGTGGTATTCGGTTTGAACAACAACGTGATTCCGAACGGCCGCCTTGTCAACATGGTCTTCATCGTGAAGAGCAGCGCTACCGTCGGACAGCAGCTTTCGCTCGTGGGATCCAACCAGGCGTCTACGGATACCAACGCCCAACCTATTGCGACAACCATCTCCGATGGCATCCTTACGGTCACGCAATGCACGGCTCCCGACGAGCCCTCTAACTTCAAAGCCAGCGATGGAGACTTCGGCGACCACGTCAAACTCACTTGGGATCCGGCCAACGGCGCCACCTACTACCGACTCTACCGCAACAGCTCGAACAATTTCGCAGGAGCGAGCGTACTTGCCATCACGGCGAACACTGAATTCAATGACTTTGGCGCTAGCCCGGCCGCACTCGTGTCGTCCGGCGGGTGCGGCTCCAGTTCCACCCTGAGCTTCACAACCCATTACTACTGGGTTCAGGCGCAAAGTCCTTGCGGGGCAAGCGATCCCGTAGGTGCCGACACCGGATACCGGGGAAGTTCAAAGGCAGTATCCGGGGCCACGACCTATGAACGAATTCTGCCGGTATCGGCGGCTGAGGAGGGTATACAACCGGCTGATTCCATCGCGATCCGTTTGCGATCTGACGAGCCCATCGCGTCGGTGTGGGGCTACGTCTCCGCGACGGACTTCGAAGATGACGCTGTTGAATGGGTGCCCCTGGATTCTTCCACAGGCGACGACGGTTGGGTGGTATATCGTCCGCAAGGCGCCTGGTACCCGGGTGAAATCGTGACGATGATGGCCGGGGGAAAAACCGCCAGCGGCACGACCTTGGGACCGCTGACGTATGCGTTTCCGGTTGCCGATTCGGCAATGAAGGTGCTGGCCCCAGCGCTTGTCGAGCAACCAGAGTACGCCGATTTCGAAGGACAGGGATTGCTCTCGGCTGACGAAAGCCAGAATGAATCCATTCTCGAAAGACTGGACCCCGGCGTAGTTTCCGAGTTGCCCGGTGCCGTTTCGCATTCCTATCGGATCACGCCAGACGGACCTTACGCGGCTCCGCAGCGGGTTTGGCTGCCCGTGCCCGACGGCGTATCTCCAGACGCATTGTCGATCTACTATTACCAAGGCGGGGCCCTGACCGGGACTTGGTTCCCGGCGCAAAATGTCGACGGTTGGGCGGTGGACGACGGTACACTCGTGCTTGAACTGGAGAGCAAAGCCTACCTGGGTGTCCTCGTTCGTCACGGCGGCGTGGTTGCCCTCGGGCCATCAGACTCGTCCGAAATCGTCGCAAACGCCTCCTTGGCCCCGTCCCAAGACCTCTTTACCGGTTTTCCGGAAAATGTGCTGCTCCTGGGCGCGGTAATCGCGATCTTGGGCGTTTCCCACTATCGGAACTCCCGTCGCCGGCAGGCGAAATAGGTCCAGCCCCCCACTCCGAGAAAGACCGCCTTATCATCCGTCGTGGCATGATCTCCGCGCCTGGCCACCCTTGCGCCACAAGAACACCCTGATTCTGCGCCACCTAACGCAATTTATAGGTATGATTTGCGTTGACAACCGCTATATGTTGTGGTATCTTGCCAACCAGCGGATTTAGGTGTCTATGGGTTGGGCAAATTGCTCAAGAGCACACCTAAGTCATTGGGGTGAAATTGCTTCGCGCAAAAGGGCTGACGCGATGGACGCGGACACCGTCTTGGATCTTGGCCGCAATGCCATGTACATCACGCTGCTGGTCTCAGCACCCATGTTAATTTCAGGGATGGTCGTGGGGCTGCTGATTAGTGTGTTTCAATCGGTTACCCAGATTCAGGAAATCACCCTGACCTTCGTTCCGAAGATCGTCGTGGTGATGGTGGCCTTCGCCGTGTTCATGCCATGGATGGTTGCACTGCTGCTCACCTTTGTGCGTCCCCTGTTTGGTGACTTCGATGCGCTTGTGCAGTAACGGCAAGCCAGCTCCTGGCGGACGGCTCTATGGTATTTGAGGTCGAGGTATTCAAAGTCTTTCTGCTCGTGCTTATCCGGATCAGCGGCATGTTCGTGTCCGCGCCGGTTCTGGCATCGAGTAATTTTCCCGTAATCGCCAAGGCAGGCCTGGTCGCGCTCACGGCCATCCTCATTACCCCCACGGTTCCGGAGTTCGGCACGACCCTGCCGGACGATCCCGTCGCTTTCGCATTGTTGGGCGCCGGCGAACTCATCATCGGCCTGATGATGGGATTCACCATGACCCTCGTTTTCGCGGCCATCCAGGTGGCAGGGCAGTTGCTCGACATGTTGACCGGCTTTGCGTTAATGAACGTCTTTAACCCCGCCCTCGAAACGCAGGTGCCGATCTTCGGTTTCTTCCTCTACATCCTCGCCGCGTTGTATTTGCTGGCCCTGAACGGCCACCACATCATGATCAAAGCCATGGCCATGTCTTTCGAGCGGATTCCGCTGGGCGGATTCATGATGGACCCCGCGCTGTTGCGCGAGGTGAGCACCTGGGGGCGCGTCATGTTCTACGACGGCCTCATGATCGCCGCGCCGGTGGCGGGCGCGTTGTTGTTGGCCTACGTGACCATGGGCCTGCTCGGGCGCCTCGTGCCGCAGATTCATTTGTTTGTTGTGGGGTTTCCGTTGACGATCGCCATGGGCCTTCTGCTCGTGGCTTTTTCCCTTTCCATGTACCTCAATTTACTCGACGACATGTTTGAGCGGATGTTCCGAAACGTAAACACGGTAATGCGCGGACTGAGCTAGACGAACGATGGCAGAAGATACCGGCGGAGAAAAGACACTACCTGCATCCCAAACCAAGATCCAAAAGGCGCGGGAAGAAGGGAATGTCGCAAAGAGCCAGGACCTGAGTTCCGCCTGGTCGCTCATGATCGCGCTCGCCGCCATGTGGTACATGGGCCCGGACCTGTTTGGCGGCATGCTCGACGCGACCCGGTTCTACTTCAGCAATTTCGCGGCTCTGGACATGGAAGAAGACCTCTTCCGGGTGCTGGGGGTGGACGTGCTCGTGCGCTTGGCGGCCATCCTTTTGCCCTTCGGAATTGTAATGACTGTTGCAGGTCTTGCAATGAACGTGTTGCAGGTCGGCTTCCTGTACTCGCCGAAGGCCCTGCAACCCAAACTGCAACGCCTCAACCCCCTCGCCGGTTTCAAAAAGTTCTTCAGTGGGCGTAGCGCATTCGAACTACTGAAATCCATTCTCAAACTTGCGATTGTATCGATCATCGTCTATTACACGGTGAAAGATCGCCTGCCCGAGCTTTTGTCGACCATGCACCTCTTTCCCGACGCCATGATGGTGGTGGTGGCGAAGCTGGTGGCACTCGTCTGGTTTCGCGCGGTCCTTGCCATGCTCATCCTGGGCATTCTCGATTACGGATTCCAGCGCTGGCAGTACGGCCGGGATCTCATGATGACCGTGCAGGAAGCCAAGGAAGAGCTGAAACAACTGGAAGGCGATCCGCGCATCAAACAGCGCATCCGCCAGATTCAGCGGCAGATGGCGATGAAGCGCATGATGGCCGAGGTTCCGGAAGCGGACGTAATCATCACGAACCCTATCCGCTTCGCGGTCGCGCTGCGTTACGACGCGAAATCGATGGATGCCCCCGTGGTCATTGCGAAGGGCGCGCGGCTCCTGGCGAAGCGAATTCGTGAAATCGCCGAGGAGCACGACGTTCCCATCGTGGAGAAGCCGGAACTCGCGCGGGCGCTCTTCAAAAACATCGAGGTGGGACAACCGGTGCCGGAAGACCTGTTCCGCGCCGTGGCCGAAGTGTTGGCATTCGTATACAAGATCGACCGGCGCGAGGAGAAGCGCCGCGAACGGGCGGGCATGTCGAGCGCGCCCGCTCATGGTTAACGGAATGAGGGAGTAGAAGGTCGTGGCAGCGACGCAGACTGAACTCGCAGCACCGCGATCGGGCCTGATGCGCAATCAGGACATCGCGCTTGCGTTGTGCGTCGTCACGATTCTGCTCGTGCTGGTCATCCCCATTCCCACGTGGATGCTCGACATCCTGCTCACGCTGAACATTTCAATCGCTGTCGTTGTGTTGATGGCGACCATCTACTTACAGCGCCCGGTCGAGTTTGCCGTGTTCCCGTCCATGTTGCTTATGCTCACCCTGTTTCGCCTGAGTCTGAACGTCGCATCGACGCGCCTCATCCTCGCCAATGCGGATGCGGGCGAGGTGATCAGCGCCTTCGGCGGATTCGTGACCAGCGGCAGTTATGTGGTCGGTATCGTGATCTTTTCAATCCTGGTCATCATTCAGTTCGTCGTCATCACGCGCGGCGCCACGCGCATCTCGGAAGTGGCCGCGCGGTTCACCTTGGACGCCATGCCTGGCAAGCAGATGGGCGTGGACGCGGACCTCAACGCGGGCCTCATCACGGAAGAGCAGGCCCGCGAGCGACGCCGGTCCATCGAGCGCGAAGCCGACTTCTACGGGGCCATGGACGGCGCCACGAAGTTCGTTCGCGGCGATGCCATTGCGGGCATCATCATCACGATTGTGAACATCGTCGGCGGTTTGGTGATCGGGACATTGTTGCAGGGCCGGCCGCTGATTGAATCACTTCAGGTGTATACCAACCTGACGATCGGCGACGGTCTGGTATCGCAGATCCCGGCACTGGTCATTTCCACGGCGGCGGGTCTCATCGTCACGCGGAGCGTCTCCGAAGAGCATCTCGGCTTCGACTTGTCGCGCCAGCTCATGCGGTATCCTCGCGCGCTGGGGTTGAGCGCCATACTCCTCGCCTTCATGGGCATCGTCCCGGGCATGCCCACCATACCGTTCCTGGGTGTCGCAATCCTGCTCGGCATTCTCGCCTTCCAGGCGGGGCAGACCATGCAGCGCGAGCAACAAGCGGCGCGCGCGCGCCAGGTGGCAGCAGAGGAAGCCAAAGTTACCGAAGAACCGGCGCGCACGGAAGACCTGCTGACCATCGATCCGCTAAAGGTGGAGTTGGGCTACGGTCTCATCGCCCTCGCCGATCCCAAGCAAGGCGGGGACTTGCTGACCCGCATTCAGGTGATCCGCCAACAGATGGCCACCAAGATGGGCTTCATCGTGCCCGTCGTGCGTATCGTCGACAACATGCGGCTCCGGCCCAACGAATATCGCATCAAGATGCGGGAAGCCGAGATCGCGCGGTACGAACTCATGCCCGATCATTATCTTGCCATGAGTTCGGGCCTGGTGGACGAAGAAATCGACGGGATCGAGACGCAGGAGCCGGCCTTCGGGCTGAAGGCCACCTGGGTATCCCAGGCGCAACGCGATCGCGCGGAACGGATGGGCTACACCATCGTCGAGCCGTCCGCGGTATTGGCCACGCACCTCACGGAGATTCTCACCAGCTATGCTCCGGAGCTGCTCACACGCCAGGACACGCAGAATCTCGTTGACCACGTGCGCGAATCCGCGAAGACCGTCGTCGAAGAGCTGTTGCCAAACGTTCTGTCCCTCGGCGAAGTACAGAAGGTATTGCAGAACCTCCTGCGCGAGCGCGTCTCGATTCGCAATCTCGAATCGATTCTCGAAGTGCTCGCCGATTTCGGTCCGCGCACGCGCGACATCGAGGTGCTCACGGAATACGCGCGTCATGCACTGGCGCGGCAGATCTGCGCCGAGTATGCCGACGAAGAAGGCGTGCTGCGTGTCGTAACGCTGTCGCCCGACATCGAACGCGAAATCATCGAAGCCGTGCGAAAGGCCGAAACGGGCGAGTATATCCCCATCGAGCCCGGCCGCGCCGAGGACCTCGCGCGGAAGACGGTTCAGGCCGTCCAACCCATGGTGCTGGGCGGACAGGAGCCCGTCGTGCTGACGTCCGCGCAGGTCCGCCGCTATTTCAAACGCATCGTGGAACGGCAAATGCCGAAGATCGTCGTGTTGTCCTACAACGAAATCGATCCCGCAGTCCGGCTTGAGAGCGAAGGGCAGGTGAGCGATTAGCATGGCACAGGAATTCCACCGATTCAGAGCGGCATCCCTGGATGAGGCCTACAACCTCATGCGCGACCGGCTCGGCGACACCGCGATTGTCGTGCGGACCACTCAGGTGAAGGAAGGCGGCGTATTGGGCCTGTTTGGAAAACGGCTTGTGGAATTAACCGCCACCGCGCCCGCCGAACCCGTGGCCCGCAAGCGCAGTGCTGTTGAGAAACGTTACGCGGGTGCTTCGCGGCAAGGCAACGAGAAAATGCGAACCGCAGAAGTCGCGAGCCGCACCGCCGTGGGATCGGACGAGACGGTGAAAGACACGGTCGCCTACTTCCAACAACTCGTGAGCGACGCACAGAAGCGCATCGGTGTGCGCCAACCGGTGGAACTCGCGTCCGGACAGGGACGAGAGGCCACAGTAGCTCCCGTGGTCCCGTTCCGCCGACCCGAGCGGGATTCCGAATCGGGCGATTCAGTCCGCCGCGAATTGAAAGAGCTGCGCGAACTCGTTGAAGTGCTGGTTGCCGAAGCACCTGGGGCCGGTGTCCCGGCCGAGTGCGCGCCCATCTACAAATCCCTGATCGATTGCGGCGTCTCGCGCAAAGCGGCCGCGTCGCTTATCGCATCCGCCATTCGCGACAGTGACCTTGAGTTGATGCGGAATCCCCAGATCCTCGAGCAGCGCGTCGCCTTCGAGATTCGCAAGCAAACCAAGGTAGCCGGTGGTATCGGGATCTCCGCCGGTGCGCGCCGGGTTGTCGCGCTAGTCGGGGCGACGGGCGTCGGCAAGACGACCAACCTCGCCAAGCTCGCCGCACATTTCGCGGTCCGAGAGCACGCCAAGGTCGCTCTAGTCACGGCGGATACGTACCGCGTTGCGGCTCCCGAACAGTTGCGTGTGTACGCCAATATTATCGGCATTCCCATGTTCGTCGTGAACGATGCGACGGAAATGCGCGAGTCGCTGCAGAAACTCCGCAACTACGATCTCGTGCTCATCGACACCGCCGGCGGCAGCCAGTTCAACAAGGGCCAGCTCCGGGAATTGCGCGACATCCTCGAAGCGGCGCAGCCCGACGAAACCATGCTGGTGCTCGGAGCGAACACGCAACTCGACGACCTCCGGCAGATCGTCCAGAACTTTGCACCGTTGAGGCCAACCTCGCTATTCTTTTCCAAGCTCGACGAGACCCGCCGGTACGGGGGCCTCTACACGACGCTGGCGGAGACGGGGTTGCCTCTGGGATATTTCAGCGTGGGACAAAACGTTCCCGACGATCTTGTTCAGGCTAGGCCGGAGATGGTCGCGGAACTCCTCCTGAGCGGCAAGGCTTCGCAACTGAGTGCAGGCAAACAGCGGTAGGACCGGCGCATCGCGCCCCAACATAGGGTGAAACCAAACGTGGCAGATCAAGCGCAAAACCTTCGGGAATTCGTTCGGCAGCACCAGAATGGCGGGCGCGTCCTCGCGGTCACCAGCGGCAAGGGCGGCGTCGGCAAGACGAACACGAGCATCAACCTCGCCATCGCGCTCGCGGCCAAAGGGAAAACCGTGTCCATCATCGACGCGGACCTCGGCCTTGCCAACGTGGAAGTCCTGCTCGGACTGAACTCGCTCTACAATCTGCAACACGTCATCAGCGGAGAACGATCCATGCTGGACGTGCTCGTGCAGGGACCCGGCGGGATCAATGTAGTCCCCGGCAGTTCCGGCATCGCCCGCCTCGCCGACATGGGGCCCAAGGCCCGGCAGAACGTGCTGGGCGGACTCGAAGACCTCCAGGGGAGCAGCGACTTCATCATCATCGACACCATGGCGGGCATCGGCCAGAACGCCGTCGCCTTCGCCGCGGCCGCTGACGAAATCTTGCTGGTGACCACGCCGGAGCCGTCCTCTATCGTGGACGCCTACGCCATGATCAAGACCATATTCCAGATGCGCGAAGACGCCGTGTTCCGCCTCATCGTGAACATGGCTCTCAACGAGGCCCAGGCCCGCGCCGTCGCCACCAAAATGTCCCAGGTCGCCCAGCAGTTCCTCGGCCGGAAGATCTCCTACGTGGGCTACGTCCCTCGTGACCCCCACGTCTCCCAGGCCGTCATGCAATCCAACCCCTTCAGCCTCCGTTATCCCAGTTGCTCCGCGGCGAAAGCCATGAGAGATCTCGCCACCCGCATTGACCAGCAACGCCTCGACCAACCCGGCGAATCGAAAGCCGGCTTCTTCCGCCGCATCGCAGAGAATCTCGGACTCGCCAGCAACGGGTAGATAAGCATTCGGCCCACCCGGTCCATATCGTCTACACGGTCCATATCGTCCATCGCGCAAGTGGGTCGCACTCAACCGCGCCCAGCTCTATGGACGATATGGACCGTATGGACAATATGGACGCGGGAAAGGTGAAATGGTTGTGGGCCTACATCCGGAATCGTTCGCCGAGGTAGGCGCGCCGCACGGTCTCGTTCGCGACGATCTCGTCCGGGGTTCCGGCGCAGATAATCTTGCCTTCTTCGATGATATAGGCGCGGTCGGTGATTTCGAGGGTGTCGCGGACGTTGTGGTCGGTGATGAGCACGCCGATGTCGATCTTTTTGAGGGCTTGAACGATGTCCTGCAAATCGGCGACGGCGATGGGATCGATGCCGGCGAAGGGCTCGTCGAGGAGGAACACCTTCGGCGCGGTGACGAGGGCGCGGCAGATCTCCGTGCGGCGGCGTTCGCCACCGGAAAGCGTATACGCGAGATTGTCGGCGCGGTCCGCGATATTGAGGTCTTCCATGAGTTGGTCGGCCCGTTCGCGGCGTTGGGACCGGGTCATGGACTTGTGTTCGAGGACGGCCATGAGGTTCTGGCGCACGGTGAGTTTGCGGAATACGGAAGGCTCCTGCGGCAGATAGGCCATGCCGGCGCG
>CAZWDH010000143.1:0-17130 GCA_964632865.1 uncultured Nitrospiraceae bacterium | reverse complement strand
CGGCGGGCAGCGGCGTGACGGGCGACTTGCTCGCCCACTGCATCGACACCGCGATTTGGCTCAATGGTTCGATGAAGGACGTGTCGGCCATGACGGAGACGTTCATCAAGGAACGCGTCCACACGGAAACCGGCAAGACGCAGGCCGTTGGTATCGACGATGCCTGCGCGTTCCTGGCACGGTTCAAGAACGGATCGCTGGCGACCTTTGAATCGACGCGGTACGCGCGCGGCCACAAGGCACTCTACACCTTCGAGATCAACGGCGAACACGCCTCAATCCAGTGGGACCTCCACGACCTGCACCGGTTGAACTACTTCGATCACCGGGACGATTCCATCGTGCGCGGCTGGCGTTCGGTCCATGTGACGGACGGCGATATGCCCTACATGGACAAGTGGTGGGTGCCGGGACTGCAGATCGGGTACGAGCACTCGTTCGTGCACCAGGTCGCGGACTTCCTCGACAACGTCGCGAAAGGCAAGCCGACTGCGCCCACGTTCCGCGACGCGCTGGAAACGCAGCACATCTGCGACGCCGTTCTCAAGTCGGCCAAATCCGGATCCTGGGAACAGGTTCCTTCGTAGGAACGACAAAAAAGAACCGGGGAAACCTTTTCTACGCAGAAAAGGTTTCCCCGGACCCATTCCATAAGACTTTCAATTCAGCTTCGCTAACCTACGCCTGCCAAGATTCTCGAATGAACTTCAGGCCGTTCCGTGCGACGTGTTCTTCGCTGGGAGCCATTTTGCGCCAGATGCAGGTCGCGCCGGTGAGTTCGGGCAACCACGCGCCGAAAGCCTCGATGGTGAGCCAGCCGTCGTATCCGATGGATTTCAATGTGGCGAACGTATCCGCCCAGTGGACGTGATCTTCGCCCGGCGTCGCCCGGTCGTTGGCGGAAATGTGAACATGGTTGATGCGCTTCCCGCCCGTCTTAATGGCATCGGCGACGCCTTTTTCTTCGATGTTCGCGTGGAACGTGTCGTACAAGATACCGACTGCCTTGCTGTCGATGCGTTTCATGAGTTCAACCGCGTCGGCTTCCGCGTTCAGGAAGTAGGTTTCAAAGCGGTTGAGCGGTTCGACTGATAACGCGACTCCGCTGCCCTCGGCGTGCTTCGCCGCCGCCTTCAAACCTTCCACGGCCCAATCCTTTTCCTGATCCGTCGGGCCGCGTCCGACCAAACGGCCAACGGGCGAATAGATCGGACCGGCGACCGTTTCGGCACCCAACTCGACAGACTTGTCGACGCACCCCTTCAGGAAATCCAGGGCGGCCTGCCGTTCCGCAGCGCTTTCGCCAATGAGGTTGGTATCGCCGGGAAGCACCGCGACGACCGTGCGGCCGAGGCCGATATCATCGAGCGCGTTGCTGAGGTCTTTCCAGGGCGACCCGTCCAGTGCGAACATGGGGAGTTCGACGCCGTCGAATCCCCAACTCTTGATGTCCTTGAGCAACGGCACGTGCGACTCATTCGCGGCGGCCGTCCAGAGCAACAGATTCATTCCAACTTTCACAGCGCAGTCCTCCCTCGATACGGTCTAGGTTCGCAGTTCCCCGCTTCGCCGCCCCGGCCTGCGTTGGACTCGGGCGGTGAGAATGCTTTAGATTATGACACCTCCGCTGGTGAACGCACAATTCCGCGGGGCACGCGCAACGGTACACGCGGAATCGGTTGTAACGGCCGACAACTTTGGAGATATTCATGAGAATGCGTAAGACTGCACGAACCTATGGGCACGCCGTCCTCGCGGTGGCGGTGCTGGCGTCACTCTCCTTCCTCGCGCCCATCGCGCACGCGGAGGAGAAAGGATTCGTACCGTTGTTCAACGGCGAAGACCTGACCGGCTGGGACGGCGATCCGCGTCTCTGGAAAGTGGAAGACGGCGAGATCGTCGGCTCGACGGACGGTGTGACCATCGAGCACAACACCTTCCTGTCGGCGGAAAAGGAATACAGTGATTTCGTGTTGCGCGCGAAAGTAAAGCTCCGCAATCACAACAGCGGGATTCAGTTCCGCAGCGAACAGCATCCGGACTATGTCGCGGCGGGATATCAGGCAGACATCGCGGAAGCCACATACTTCGGCATGCTGTATGAAGAAAAGAAGCGCGGCATTATGGACTACTGGAAAGCCATGTCGCCGGAGCAGCAGGCCGAAACCCAGACCTGGGTCAAGAAAGACGACTGGAATCAGTACGAGATCACCTGTAAAGGCGACCAGATCACGCTCGTCTTGAACGGCCACACGACCTGCGACATCGTCGATCCGGAAGGCGCGAAGAAGGGCATCATCGCCCTCCAACTTCACGCCGGCCCCGAAATGGAGGTGCGGTTCAAGGACATCGAAATCAAGGATCTTTCCTCGGGCAAGGAATGATCTGTCCTTCCGCCCGCATCGCGGTCACGCGCGTCCGAACTGGCGGATACATTAAATCAGCCGAAAAGGCAGTTACTGCGAATAGCGTCCACGCGGGGTAGGGTCGATCTTGGAAATGGTCGCCCTGCCCCGTTTTCGGTCCAGGGTAGCGGCGACGTTCGTGGGACGCGAAGTTTCATTCTTCTGCCGGTGTGCCATCTCACGTTCGATGACCTGCGCGAGGGTTCGGGCGGCATCGCCGAAGGCCTTGTTCAGCTCCATCCGGCAGACCAGGCAATAATCGGACCGGTTTTGCGCGGGCCGCTCTTTGCACCGGCTGCAGACCCGTTCCTCCAGAACGCGTTTCTTCATAATCACCGGATCGTTAAGCAGGATGTCCACCTCATCCAGCGTAACTCCAGCGAAGGCCGCGATGTCTTCGTGTGCCTTAAGTCCGCACTGTTCAACGGCTTCACGCACACGGGCCCCGTCCTCGAGATATTTTTCCCGGCAACGTACGCAGATGGGGGTCTCGTCCTGCGCGGCGACAATCTTGCCGCATCGTTTGCAGCGTGTCTGCTTATCCGCCATGTTCTTGCAGTTCCTCCGAGACCCGGTCCACTTGAGCCTCCAACGCCTCTATTGTACCTGAATTTTCTATCACCCAATCCGCCAAAGGGATTTTTTTCTCAGGCGGCGTCTGGGCGGCGATCCTGCGCCGCGCCTCGTCCTCGGTTATCCCGCGATGTTGCACGAGCCGTTGTACCCGAATCTCTTCCGGACAGGTTACCACAATCAGCCCCGCCATAAACTCGTCGAGCCGGCCGTTTTCGGCGATGAGCGCCGCGTCGATGAGAATAATCTCATGGCCGTCCTCAATCAGCTCGCCACAGCGCCGGGCGATATCCTGGCGTATCGCGGGATGGATGATCGCGTTGAGTTTCTGGCGAGCCTCCGCGTCGCGGAACACGACGGCGCCAAGTTTCTCGCGGTCGATAGATTCCCCTGTCAGGATGCCTTCTCCAAACGCTGCGACCACGTCGGCGACCGCGGCCCCGCCGGGCTCGACCAGTTCATGGCCGATCGCGTCCGCGTCCAGCACCGGAATTCCGCGCTCGCGAAACATGCGGCCGGCCTCGGATTTCCCGCTGCCGGTCCCTCCCGTCAACCCGTAGATTCTCAATGGCGGCTCCCCGCTGTCGGACCGGCTGCAATCAGGCGAACTGGAATCGTTTTCCCTTGATCTGATGGACGCTCAACTTGAGCAGATTGCCAACAAGTATGGGCCGCTTTGGCATGATCTCCATGAGCCGTTCGCGGCCGTCGTAACCGAAAATATGCTCGACCTGCTCTATTCCTTCGTTGCTTTCGCACGTGACTTGGACGTCCTCGACTTCATCGGGCACGCACAGGACGATGGTATTGAGCGTCACGGGGCTGTCGAACGAAAGATGCACCACCTGCCGGTACCCCTTCTCGTCGTCCTCCCGGTATTTCACCCAGCCAAAGCAGATGGGCGTGAACAACGGCGCACTCAGTTGATGCACGCCTTTCGGAAGATTGGGGCGCAGCCACAGCGCTCCATCCGGCACGTTGAGGAGGAAACCCTCCATGGCGTAGAGCACATGCCAGATTGACGGAGACGTCATGTGGCGGTCGATGCCGAACCCGCTCGCGTCGTTCGACTCGAGATCCCATTCCAGGGGTTGATTGAACACGCGACCCCGCCGTCCATGAACGTTCTTGTAGATCTTCTGGACGGCAAAGAGGCCGCGGTCGGCATAGCCATGACAAATGAGCAGACTGGCGAATTGCCCCACGTCCAGGCCCGGCCACGCCGTGCCGGCTTGGGGATCGAGATTGAGGGATGCCGGGTTTTCGCACGCGCTGCCGTCCAGCAGTTTGGCCCGCGCGACGCCTTGGGGGCTATCGTTCAGCTTGCACAACGCGGCGAGCGCGCGCTTGACCTTCTCCGGCGGGAACAACTGGCCCAGGCACAGGAAGTCGGCGTACCATTGGCCTGCCAATTGCCCCGTGTGACACGCGTCTGCCATATTGCCGGGATCGTCGCCCGGGTCCGCGGACGCCCATAACCGGTAATAGCCGTTTTCTTCGTCCCATAGTTTGCGGTCGAAGCTTTTCAGGGCCTTCACCAGCAGGTCTTCGTACTTCTTCGCTTCATCCTTGTGGTTGAGCCGGCGCGCCAACCGCGCGTATGCGCGAATGGCCGCGATCCACAGGCTGCACGTGTAGCTGCACACCCCTTTCGCGGCCCACCGATCATAAGTAGTCGACCGGCCCTCCTGCTCGGGCAGCCCGTCGCCGTCCTTATCGCATTCCAGGACCCGCTCCATCGCCTGTCGCGCACGGGGGTAGATGTGATCCAGGATGAACCGCTTCCCGGTCATGATGTAGTTGCGATAGACCATCAACACGAACTTGACGTTCACATCGACCAGTTTGTCCGTGCGTCCGTGGTTAGGCTCGTGGAGGCATTCGACGCCGAGGTTCCGGTAGATTTGTCCGGGATCGGTTTCGTCTTTTAGTTTGCCGAACAGGGCCAGTTCGCCTTCATCGAAGTTCGGAAAGAACAAGGTGGAACCGAGGGAGCCGTAGAACCGGCGATCCAGCGACCCGGTCACGGGATCGTCGAGGGACTCCATCATGGTAAACGCGTTCCCGCTCGTGAACAGCGCGTTTGTGGAAAACACGTAGTTGTTGTTGATCAGCATCTTGCTGAACCATCGCGGCATGGACGAGGTCAGGATCCGGCTCTGCCAGTCTTCAACGGCCTTGAAGTAGTAGCGGTAGTACGTCAACGCCTGGGTCGCGACGGACACGGCGTTCGGGAAGTGATTCGCGTACCCGTGGCCAAGGTCCTGCCCCTGGACTTCGTGACGGGGACAGTGCCACGCGAGGACAAACACGAGGCTACGGCCCTTCTGCGCGGGCAGCGTAAACGCGTTGCAGAGGGCGCCCGAGTGGCTTTCGTGGCTCCGGGAGATCTTGTTGCCGAGCTGCCCCACGTCGTGAAACTGGTTCCACAGCACCAGCAGTTCGCGCGGATCGCGCTCGTTCCAACCCATGATCGTGGTCTGGACTTCCTGTTGCTGTTTCGAGACGATGCAGTAGTTACCTTCCGCGTTGTTCCGCACCTCGCCCCGGAAGCCAAACTCCAATCCGGCCAAACGCGGCCGCTTCTCGTCTTCCTCGGCCCCTTCCTGCATGCGGTACTGTTCCGAATCGTGATCGCTGATGACGACCACCGGCCGGATCGGACCGCGCCGCTCCGGAAATTGGTCGCGCGCGCATCCGCAGAGGTTTTCCCAATTGAACAGGACGGACACGTCGTAGGGAAAATCCGTGGGGTTATGCACATACATGGAAATGAACGCGAGCGGCAAGGTTGACGCTTCGTGGTCGTACGGGATGATCGGCGTCATGGCGCTCCAATTCACCCGCACGGGAAACAGCTTCTCTTCCAGCCGGTAGTGCGAGGCCGGATACAGACCGCGCCACCCGAGTTGCTCCATGGCGGTGTAGGGCGCCACGACTCCCGCGTCGTGGAACGGCAGGCTCGAGTCGGGTTGGAGGATGCGAACGCTCACCTTCCCCCGGCGCGCGGCGCGCACGGCGAAGAACGACCCTGGTGACAGGTCGATCCGACTCGCGGCGCTGCGGTTGTTGTTGATGGTGATGTTGCGGAAGCGCCCGTCACGGCCCAACTCCACGCATCCCGCGCCAACTCCGCCCAAAGGCACCCCGGCGGTTTGCAGCCGCGCGAAGTTGCCTTCGTCCTCCCGCTGTGGTGTGCTCATAGGCTCCAAATCGTTTGATTTCTCATGACGCGGCCCGGAAGGGCCCGCGAATGCAAATGCCTCTATTCAGCATGCAACTCTTTGAGCATGACGATAGCGTCTTCGTTGCTCTTGGGGTAATAATTCTTGCGCAATCCGACGGGGCGAAATCCATACTGGAGGTACAGATTCCGCGCTCGAAGATTCGATACCCTAACCTCCAGGGTTGCAATTCGTGCGCCCGCGTCTTCCGCCTCCTGGAGGAGATGTTCCACAAGCCTGCGCCCGAATCCGCGCCCGCGGTAAATGTCGCGCACGGTGACGCTGGTGATGTGGGCTTCATCAACGACCAGCCAGAATCCGCCGTAGCCGACAAGCATATCGTCGAGAAGGGCCACGAAGAACCGGGAGAAGTTATTCCGGATCTCGTCGCGAAACATGCCCTCCGTCCAGGGCTCGGGATAGGCTTCCGCCTCGATATCGAGAATCCTTCCCAGGTGCTCCACGGCGATGGGCTCGAAGCGAAGGGCCACCGATTCGGAAACGCTCATGGCGCACCCGCCTTTTCCCGCGCCTCTTCGGCCTGTGACTTGCGCAGATAGACCGGCGCGACCGCGGCCGCGTCGGACTCCGCGCCGGTCTTCAACAATGCAACGGCTTCCTCCGCGACCGCCGAGGCCCGCGGCAGACCCGCGCCGCCCGAAACCAGGTGCGCTTCGGGCAATCGTTCGGCGATGGCGGACCAGTACCGCTGCGCGCCGTCGCCCAGGAAATGCACGATGCCATCAAGTTCATTCAGCAGCAACTCTACCGGACAGACCCGATCCGCCGCGACCTTACTGCGTACTCCACCTTCATACCGATAGACGGCGCAGAAGACCTCTCCCATCTTCGCATCCAAGACAGGGCAAATCGTCCCGGTATACAACGCGGGCACGCGCGCCAAGGCGTCAAGCGTCGGCACACCGACCAGCGGCAGCCCCGCGCCCAACGCCAGTCCTTTCCACGTGGCGACGCCCACGCGAAGCCCGGTAAACGACCCCGGACCCTTGGAAATGGCCAAGGCATCAACATCCTTCAGGGCAAGTCCGGCCTCCGCCAGTACCCAGTCCACGGTGCTCAACAGCCGTTCTGCATGGGCGCGGCCGCATTCGACGACCGTCTCCGACAGGACACGCCCGTCGTCGCACAGGGCTACGGTATTGACGGAAGTGCTGGTATCGGCGGCCAAGATCTTCATGATATCCCGATCATAGCCCCGGATCGCATGAAGCGTCAATTGTTTACCGGCAACAGGCACCATGTCCCGACGACTAAGACTTCCCCTTTTGGAGTGCGAGGGCTTGACCTCGCCTGTCCACGCGTACTCACCAGAATTCGTCCCGGCCCAACGCTTGCCAGCAAGGCCGGGGATTTCAGACGCGGTGTAGGGCGAGGATTGGGCAAACAGCAAATGGAAACGAGAAATCGCGAGGGCGAGCCCTCGCACTCCAAAGGCCACCTCCAGACTAATGAGGCCGGCCTTCGGGCTACCCGATCATTGACTCGCGCCGCGCCTGCTCCGTATACTATGCGTCCGCGCGAGCACGGAATCTGCGCATGAACGTGCGTGTTTGAAGGCCGCTCGCGCGATTCGACACGACCAATGCCGGGATAGCTCAGCTGGTTAGAGCGCTGGATTGTGGATCCAGAGGTCGAGGGTTCAAGTCCCCCTCCCGGTACCATTTTACATCCGGGCCGCATATCTGGAGATCAGAGAGCGGCCCGCACTTTTATTATTGTCGTCGCCGGATACGTAGTACGAAAGAACCGAAGCGTGAAGACTCCGCCACGGATTCAACAGCTAGCCCGAATTGGCGCCTCGGTTGCCCTCATGATGTCTGGATGCGCGGCATGGCAGGACGCCCCCGAACCTGTCCTCACGCCAGTGTTCGCTCCAGACGCCCCTTCCGAACCGGCTCCGCCGCGCCCTGCCCAACTTGTGAAACGAGAGGTACTCTCGTTTGCGGCCAGGGACGTGACCGTACCTATCTGGTCCCTCCAAGATTCAAACGCATTCTTTTTCACGGCAGCCATGACCGTCAATGCCGACGGCGCGCCAAACGCCTACCATCCCAACAAATCCCGCGGGTTGGACTTTCTTGCCAATGCGGGCCGTCCAGGAAATTGGTGGGGGCTGGCCACGGACAGCAATACCCCCTCCGGCAATCCGCTCATCCAGACGAGCGGCGAATTCAAAGGCTACTACGTATCCCACACCTCGCTTTGCGACGGGCCAAGAGGTGACGAGGATACAGCGAAGTATGTAGATGCCCGTCATATCTCCTACATCGTGTTGCCGCCTCAATTGCTCGACGGATGCTTTGCGCGATTGGGAGATCTCGCGGCGGTCTACAATATGCGAAACGGCCACTTGGAATACGCGATTGTCGCGGATCGGGGTCCGCGCGATGCAATTGGCGAGGGCTCCATCGCGTTAGCCGCGCGTCTGGGAATTGGCACGGATCTGCGCGGACACCGCGCGGGCCAGTCCGGAGACGTCGTTTATCTCGTCTTCCCGGGTACAGCATCAGAGCCAGCCTGGCCCCGCGAACGCGACAGCATTCAGCAAGGCGCAGCCAATGCCTTCAATGCTTGGGGCGGTCTTGAGGTCCTTCTATCCGTTCTGGCTCATTAGACGGAAACGTGCCCCGCGCAATCGACGCTGCCCCTGCGCTATCATCCTTCCTGGCCCGGAGAATCCCGCCGTGTAATTCGTAAGGGGGCAGGGGAAGAAGAACGAAACCGGGATGTCTAAACCGCGAGGAGTGTGAACGATGAAGCGAGGTTGGATGTGGCTGGCGCTGTGCTTGGCGATTGCGTGTTTCGCGCCAGGCGCGTACGCGAAATGGGACAAGCCGAAAATCAAAGAATGGTCGAAGATGGAGATGAACGAGAAGGGGGAAATGCAGGAAGTCTGGTACATGACCATCGACGGGGTCATGGTTCATGAGGAAGACCCGGCGAAGAGCCCGCCGCCGCCCATCGTGACTCCTGGCACGGCGAGCACGCAGGACGTGCCGGGGACCGCGCCGTCGGACGCGGTCGTGTTGTTCGATGGGACGGACCTGTCGAACTGGACGTCGACGAAGGAAGGCGAGGCGACGAAGTGGATCCTGAGCGACGGCGCCATGTCGCCCACGAAGGACTCGGGAATGATCCAATCCAAGCAGGAATTCGGATCCTGCCAGTTGCACGTGGAGTTCGCCACGCCCGCGGTGCCCGAAGGCGAAGGCCAGGGCCGCGGCAACAGCGGCGTGTTTCTCATGGGCCGGTACGAAATCCAGGTGCTCGATTCGTACAACAACACCACGTATTTCGACGGCCAGTGCGCGGCGCTGTACGGCCGGGCGAAACCGCTCGCGAACGCCTGCCGCAAACCGGGCGAATGGCAGACCTACGACATCATCTTCCACCGGCCTGAGTTCAAGCGGAAGAAAGTCGTGAAGCCCGCCACGTTCACCGTGTTTCACAATGGCGTGCTGGTCCACGACAATGTGGAGTTGAGCGGCGGAACCGGCTGGCGCGGCCCCCACTCTGTGACGAAGTACGAACCCCACGGGGATACGGGACCAATCTCCTTGCAGGACCATGGCAACCCGGTGTTGTTCCGGAACATCTGGGTCCGGGAGTTGGAAGACTGACGCGATTGACTGTACCGGGGATCGCGTAGGGTATCGCCGTCAAGGTCGACGCACGCGAAGTTGTCGTTTACGCCGCGCTAAGAGGGACACGGGCATGTCTCTTTGGGGGCAGGTCAATTTTCCCCTTGAACCGCCTTCGCTCTTGTCAGAAGTGTACACCTTCGAAGAGGGACTTCCGGGGTTTTCCCTCAGATACCGATACGAATCATCGATCGATTTGCGGATTCGCTTCGCACGTTCCCAACCATTATTTTTTCCAGCGTCGATTGATGGGGTAGTTACCGGGCTGACCGGAAAAGGGTAGCGCCAGCAGGCGGTGCAACCGCTGCAGCGATGCATCCCGGAATTGCGTTAGCCCGATCGTCATCCCTTCATGACCCGCGGCGGGTTGGTCGGTGTACGTGCCGCAGAGGCGGTCCCACCAGGGCAGATTGAACCCAAAGTTGCTGTTGGACTCGTTTACCTCCACGGAGTGATGAACCCGGTGCATGTCCGGCGTGACGACCAGCCAGCGCAGCACACGGTCAAGCTTCAGCGGAATGCGCACGTTACTGTGGTTGAACATGGACGTGGCGTTGAGCACTACCTCAAAGATGAGCACCGCCAACGCCGGAGGGCCCAGCACAACGACGGTGGCCAGCTTGATTCCCATCGATAGCAGAATCTCGAAGGGGTGAAAGCGCAGCCCAGTGGTCACATCGAAGTCGAGGTCTGCGTGATGCACCATGTGCAATCGCCAAAACAGAGGCACAGCGTGAAACATGACGTGCTGCAGATAGATCACGAAATCCAGGACGACGAAGGAGATCACAAGCGACAGCCAGTACGGCGCATCGAAGCGGTTGAAGAGCCCCCAGCCCCATTCTTCCGCCAGCACTGCCATGCCCACTGCGACCAGGGGGAAGGTGAACCGAAGAAGCAGTGTATCGATTACAACGATTCCGAGGTTGGAAAACCAGCGGATTCCACGGCCCATGATCGGTCTGCGCCGTGGCGATAGCAATTCCCACAGGGCCAACAGGGCGAAGACCCCGAGAAAGAAACCAATTCGAATGGCCGCCTCGTGCTGCATTACAGCGCTCCGCTCGGAATGATGTTTTGGATGTTAATCGACCAGCGACCGCGACCGGTTCCGGTACCAGACGATCGACAAGACCAGCATCCATGCCGCCGCGATCAGTAGTCCAATAGCTTCCCGCGCTTCTTCCACGCCACGCTCGCCCATCTGCAAATCGGTCAGGAGATGGGTCGGATTTTCCACAACGATACCGGGAAGCCAATAGAAGAACCCAGCCAGATAACCGACAACACCCACAACGGCAAAGACGGTGTACCGCTTAGCTACTGCGAACGCGGTTACCACCGTGCCGTAGCCGTAAATCAGCATCCAGACGAGTCCGTCCGGGTCGTTGAACTGCACGATGACGCAGAGCAGCAACAGGACAAACATGATGATCGAAACAACGCGCAGCATGTGTACTCCCTGAGTTGTTTGACGCCGGATTATAGCGCTCCCGCGCCGCTGGCACCATTCTTCCCACAAACGGGCCCGTTTTCGTGCTATGCTGGAGACGGGCACGGCGTGGGCATTCCTCGGGACTGTACGGGGGATAGCCATGCGATTCCTGCAATTGACGTGTGCAGCCGCGCTCGTTGCCACCGCTTCCGCGCAGAGCGTGCTCGTTGAACCCAGCGATTTCACTTACCTCGGCGCGTTTCGCCTGCCCGGCGGCGAAGACCGCCCCCAGACCTTCGCGTACGGCGGTGGCGCCATGACCTGCAACCCGAATGGCGATCCTTCGGGAGCTGCCGACGGATTTCCCGGTTCGCTGTATGTCATGGGGCATGTCCGGTTGCCCTATGGCGAACTGCCCGACGGAAATCAGATCGCGGAGATCGGCATTCCGGCTCCCGCGCGTTCCAGCGATCCAGGTGCGCTTCCGCAAGCCGAGTTCATTCAGCCCTTTCGCGACGCGGCACAAGGCCTCTTCACCGAGTATGCCGAAATCCCGCGCACGGGTATCGAGTACCTGGACACGCCGGAAACCGGGCCACAACTCCACCTGGCCTGGGGACAGCATTTTCACGAGGACGCGCAAGGCCCCACACACGCGTGGATCAGCCCGAACCTCGCCGCGCCCGCGCCTCAAGGCGCCTGGTACATCGGAGACTATTCACTGTACAGCGTGAACGATTACCTCTTTGCGATCCCCGATGCGTGGGCCGCCGCGCACACGAAGGGACGGCTCCTCGCCACCGGCCGCTACCGCGACGGCGGCTGGTCGGGGCAGGGTCCCGCCTTGTACGCCTACCGTCCCTGGAACGAGGGTGGTGATTCCGCTGCGCCCGGAACCCATCTGGAGGCGACGGTGCTGCTCCAGTACCAGAGTTCCCAGGCCAGCGAGGATGTCGTCGCGCGATCGCTCCAAGGGTATCAGCATGCCGACGAGTGGGAGGGAGGGGCCTGGCTCGCGACGACCACCGGCAAGTCCGCGGTGCTCTTCGCGGGCACCAAAGGGACCGGCGCGAAATACTGGTACGGTTGGGTGAACCCGGCGGGGCCCGAAGTGCCCTGTATCGAGACCGCCTTCGTTAACGATTTTCCAACCTGCCGGCAAGCCAACGGCACGCCATGTCCCGCCGCCGATCTGTCAGGCTGCGAAGGTCACAACGACTACCGCGGCTGGTGGGGGTCGCGCATGACCGCCATGATCATCCTCTACAACCCGGACGATCTGGCGCGGGTTGCCGACGGCGAAATAGAGCCCTGGGAACCGCAACCCTACGCTAGGCTCGGAATCGACAATCAGCTTCTCCTGAACCCGGCAGGGGTCGAACCCGAAATGCTCGGCACCGGCGTCCAACGGCGATTCCGCGTCGGTTCGGTCGCCTACGACCGCGAGCGCGATCTGCTGTACATTCTGGAGCCCTTCGCCGATAACACAAAGCCAGTCATACACATATGGCGGGTACAGTAAGCGAGCCTTCGCGGCGGTTCGTGAACATGCGGCAACGCATCTCGTCCGTTTTGGTATAGTGTTTAATCGGTCAATAATTCCGCTGCAACGCAGGTTGAATTCTGGGAGAAGACCCATGCACTTCGTGATACCCGCGAGAATGGTCGTGCAGTTCAGTCTCTTGGCGATTCTGCTTTGTCCCGCCGTGGTTGCCGACGAACCCTGGACCGTCGAAACCGTGCTCGGGGGCCACAGCATGAAGCTGGTGCGTGGTGATGAGTCGCAGCTTGCCGTGTTGCACGGCGTGAAGGCGCCGAAGCGCGAAACACCCGAAGGCGACGTCGCGAAGCAGTTTCTGGAAGAACTGGTTTTGGGGCTGCCGGTTTCGGTCGAAGTCGTCCGCGAGAGCCGCGGGATGAACTACGTCACGCTTCAGTCCGAAGACGGCAGCGATCCCGCCGCCATTCTACTGCAGTATGGACTCGTCGAGTGGGACGAGATTCTCGCACCGAACGCCGCAGAGTATGCCGCCCTGGAGGAGGACGCCAAGGCGAATAAGCTCGGTCTCTGGGGTGCGCCGTTCCCCGAGCCGGAATCCGAAGAACGAGCCTATGTTTTACGGTCAGACGCGGGCGGAACGCGGGAGGCGTTGATCACTGAAGACGGCACCACGATCCTGCGCATGAAAGGCAACGAGGTTCCCAATTACGAAGTCCGCGCCCGCGCGAGTCAGGAGAAGGAACGCCGGGCCGAAGAGCGCCGCGCGTTTCTCGAGGAACAGGCCCGGCTGCGTGAAGAAGCGATTCGCCAACAGCAACTTGCCGCGGCCGCAGCGGAAGACCAGGCGCGCCAGGATTACCTGTACAACTTGCAGGCGCAGGAACAGTACTTGCGCAACCAGAATCTCTATCTCAACAATGAGTACTGGCGCCGGCGGCTTTACAATCACTATCCGTATCCATTCCCGCACCCGTACCCGCATTACTATCCACGCGTCTATACGCACGTGACCCATGAATCGACGTCGGGGTCATCGGGTTCGCCCACGCACGGCGCAACCCACTCGCCGTTCCTGAACGTGCACGGCAATCGAGGGACGGAAGAACGGGAGGATTAGGTCATTCCTTGCGGAAGACCCCCGCTTCGGCGTAAGCGAACGGACCCCTCCACTCGGGGCGCCAATAGAGGATCGTCACGCCGTCCCGGGCGTCGCCTTTGTCGAAGTCGCTCACACCCACGTTCAGCCGCACCTGCGTCCAGTCGCCGCCCTGATACGCGTTGAGATAGTCGACGGGGATCGCCACCTCCGCGGTGAAACCGTCCGCGGCAGGCTTGCTGGCGGCGCGCACGCCGTCCGGTTTGTCGCCAAATTCGTATTCGGCGCCCTGCTCCGGCGATATCTCTGGTCCGGTTATGATGGAGAAAACGCCCACCTTCGGATCGTCGGTAGACGAGGCGCGCGCATCCACGGTGACCATCACGAAATCTTCCCAGTACTTCCAGCCATCGAAGCACGGCTCGTTGTCCGTCGCGCGGACGGCGACATAAACATACGCGTCGTCGCGCGTGACCCCGAATCGGAACGCCCCGTCGTGGAGTCCCTTCCACGCGGGCACGTTGTGGAAGATCTCGCCGGGCTGTTCCACGATGAACGGCAAATCGCTCCATTCTCCCAGATCGCCATCGAGCGTTGGCGCGGGCTCCGCCACAGGGATGGCGTAGGGCGCGTCAATAGGAATCCGCAGCTCACCGCTCAGCGCGATCGACGGTGTGTTGTTGCCCGTGTCGTAGAAGGCCTCCCAGTGAAGCACCGCTGGCTGCACTTCCGGCAGAGGCAAGTCCTCATCGGAAGAAATTCTAACCTCCGCTGTATGTTGAGAGGACCCCGGAATCAGCGTCGCAATGGTGCTGGGTTCCGCCCGCACTCCGTCCATGGTCTCCGTCAACACCTTGACACGCAGCGGCGTGGCGGACGGATTCGTAATGGTTACCGTCGACACGCCGGAGTTGAACGAATCTCCCTCGAAAAGAACCGGCGTCGCCGTAATGGCCTCGTCTTTCTGAAAGAGGGCGAGTTCCTTCATCGTTTCCGGCGTGCGGAATTGGCGATCCAGAATTCCGTCCAGAAGAAGATTCACAACCCGGGGGCCGTCGTCTCTCATCGTGACCCAAACGACGCCGTCGAATTCGCCATAGGCCGTGCCGCGCAACCGGGAGCCGCCCCCCGTTGTGGCCATGGTAATGTACGAAATGCCTTCGCTTTCCTGGCTCAGGTAGTTGTGCGTGTGGCCGGCGAATACGGTGCAATTCCGCCCCTTCAACGCCTCCTGAATCTCGGGCCATCCTTGTGCGCCCTTGTCGTTCCACAACGGCTTGTGCTGAAACACCAGCGTCCACCGTACGTCCGGATGCTCCGCGAGCACCCGTTTCGCGTAGGCGATCTGTTCGTCGCCAATTCCCGTTCCGTTGTCGGGCGAGTCGTTCGTGGACAGACAGAGGAACAGCACGTCTTTGTAAACGAAATGGTAATACGGCACGCCGAACCGCTCGTTGTAGATCTCGGCCCAAAGCGGCCGGCCCACGTCGTGATTCCCCGGCACGAAGAAAAAGGGCATCTCAAACCCGGCTACAATCGCCATGAAATGGTCCCACTGTTTGTCGAGCGCTTCGCGCGTGTCTTCGTAGCCCTCGATGAAATCGCCGATGCTCATCACGAACTCGGGTTGCAGCAGGTTCAGCTTGTCCACGGCTTCGGAGAAGATCCCCGGGCGCGGTCCGCCGGCGTTGTCCGTGACCACGGCAAACTGGAAATGATCGGGGTCGTTGTGGAAATCAAGACTGGTCCAGGGCTTGGCTTCCGTGGGCACATCCACCTCAATGCCATCGGCCACCGAACCCTGCCCGAACGTCGATGCCACTCCAATCAGTCCCAAGGTCAGAACAAAAGACATACTGCGCATGCTCAAGAACTCCTCCAAACGATTTCCAAATCGCCAATCTGGCCGACGGCTGTTCAACGCCCCCGAGTGTACGCCTCGCATTGCCTGCGAACAAGAGGGAGTCCACGAATCGTTGCGCCCGCTCCTCAGATTCGCGAGAATGTGGTGCCGCTTCATTTGGGGAGAGATTGTATGGAAGGTCCGCGCCGATTACTCGCACATGAGTTGCCCGCCCTTGGCAGACTCGTGGACACGGTGTTCATGAACGGCACCGAAGGCGCGATGAACCGCGCTTTCTCCACGCTCTTCAATGCGGCGAATGCCGACAACCTGCTCGTGTACTCGGATGGCGACCGCATCGTAAGCCACGTCGGCCGCACCGAGCGCTGGGCCAGCCTCGGCGGCTGCACGGTGCGCGTAGGTTGTGTGGGCGCGGTTGCAACGGATGACGCGTATCGCGGTCAAGGACTCGCCAGCAAGCTCTTGCTTCAAGCCTGTGTCGAGGCGATGGCGGCCGGAGTCGACCTCTTCATGATTTCCGGTGGACGTGGCTTATATCGCCGTGCGGGGGCGGCCGAGGTGGGGCGCGACTACAGGGCGACTGTGGAACTGGCGGCGGCGAGGGAATTGGCTTTGGAGGCGGTCGCCATACGCCCGTTCGAAGACGGCGATCTACCCATATGGATGGCAACGTATCAGCAGAAACTCGCCCACTACGTCCGCCCCTCTGACGACTGGGAATGCGCGCTGCAGTCGCGAATCTGTCAGACCTACGACGCGGACTTTCTAACGATTACCAACGACGGCACACCTTGCGGCTACATCGTCTGCCGCGTATCTGAAGAAGATTGGTTGTGCCACATCATGGAGTATGCGGGCGAAGCGCGGATCGTGGCCGCCGCCTTGGCGCAGGTCGCGGAACGGCACGACGCGCACGCGTTGCGCCTTGTCGTCCAGGGCACGGACCCCATCTTGTTCGCGTACTTGGAACGTGCCAAATTCGCGCTGGAGCCGGTCCACTCGTCCGGTACCTTGCTGATCGTGAACCTCCAACAGCTTGTCGATCGGCTTCGTCCCTGGTTTGCCGCACGGGCCGGACTCGAGGCCGCCGAACGCCTGGACGTGCTACGCGATGGCGACCGCTTCGTGTTCACTTGCGGCGATGCGTCCGTGGAACTGGAAAACCTTGCAGCGGCGACTGAATTCCTCTTCGGTCATCACGAACGAAACCGTCCCTCCGGCGTGTTTGCGAAGATGTTCCCGGCGCCAACGTTGCGGTATGGGTTGAGCTTTATCTGATCACTCCGCAAGCCGCTTCAATACGCGTACCGCCGCTTCGACGAGCTTCTCGCCGCCGCCAGGTTGCACGCGGGAGTTCACGGTTTCGTAGC
>CAZWDH010000142.1:0-17267 GCA_964632865.1 uncultured Nitrospiraceae bacterium | reverse complement strand
CCTGGTGGGCGCGGCGATGGGATACGTGCTGTTGTCCGAACGCATGGGTGGGATTCAGATCGCGGGCGCGGGACTGATTCTGCTGGCCCTCGCGCTACACGTCTACCTGATTACCCATCCGTACCGGCGGGCGGCTTTCGCACGGTCATCCGGCACTGGCCCTTCTCGCAACTGATGATCTCGTAGTCCACCTCGTAGCCGTACTCACGAATTAGCGGGGGATAGAGCCACTGACAGTGTTCGCAGTACTTCGTGTACGGCTCCACGCGGCCGCTGTGATGAACCAGCTTCGCGGAAGGGCAGTCGTGCATGTCGATGATAAACATGTCGTCGTAGAGGGTGAGTTGGTGACGTCCGCCTTCTTCGGTCAACGTGTGGGTCCAGTATTTGTGCATGCCTTCGAGGCCGTCTTGCTCGATGTACTCGCGGAGATTCTGCAGGAAGTTATCGGCAATCCCCTGCCAGAACTCGCGGACCTTTTCTTCGCCGCCCCGTTCTTCGAGATAGCGGAACAGCTCGTTGTAAACCCAGATGAACTCCGTGCACGAGATCATACGTCCGCCTTTCGAAACCGCTGCACGCAACGTCCCTTGTCCTGGTCGTATTCAACGGTGGCTTGATAACCGGCCCTTCGGCAGATGGCGTCGTTGACGATGCGGGTGTGCTCGCAGAAATGGTCGGAAACGCGATAATCGTGGGCGCGCATGTGATTAACGGCCGGGCAGGCCTGGACATCGAGAACGAGCGTATCGCCGTCCGTACGCAGCGTATACTCCGCGCCTTCCAGATCCATGATGCGACGCCAGTGGTCCTCCAGGGCGGGAAGACCGCGCGCTTTCAGGTCCAGCACGACGGGCTTGTAGACGGTATCCGCGAGCCGGTCCAGGAATTCTCGCAGGCCATCCTCGCCGTAGTGGGCTTCCAGAAACTCAAAGGCGTAGCTGAGCGCGCCGTGAAAATCCTTGTGTATGTTCGCCATCTGTTTTACACACTCCCGAAAATACGTGCTGGCGGCCATCGTACCACATCCGGATATGATTTCCGGTTTCTCCTTGAAAAACCGACGGCCCAGCGTAGATCATCAAGCTATGAAATAAGGAGGGGTAATTCATGAGCAGTGACCTTGCGATTAATGGCGGACCCAAGAGTGTAACGGGGCCGCTTCCCCATTGGCCGGCGTTTGACGACGCGACGATTGCGGCGGTGTCGGAGCCGTTGAAGACGGGGAAGGTGAACTACTGGACCGGTCCGAAGGGGATGGAGTTCGAGAAGAAGTTTGCGTCGTGGCAGGGGAGCAAGTACGCCATCAGCACGACGAACGGCACGAGTGCGCTCCACACGGCGCTGGCCGGACTGGGGATTGGCCCGGGGGATGAGGTGATTGTCCCCAGCTACACCTTTATTGCCAGCTCGTTTTCCGTGTTGCAGGCGGGGGCGATTCCGCGATTCGCAGACGTGAACAAGGAAGACCACTGCATCAGTGTGGAATCCATCGAAAAGCTGATCGGTTCCCGGACGAAGGCGATCATGCCGGTGCATCTGTATGGCAACGTGGTCGATATGGACCCCATCAAAGCGTTGGCCAAGAAGCACGGTCTCTTCGTGATCGAGGATAACGCCGAGGCTTATGGGGGAGTGTACAAGGGAAAGAAGACGGGTTCGCTGGGCGACATCGCGGCCTGCAGTTTCTGTCAGAACAAGACTTTCACGACCGGCGGCGAAGGCGGCATGGTGACTACGGACAACGAGGACGTGGCCTGGCGCTGCCGGAGTTTCCGCGACCACGGGTACAACGTGCAGGAGCGGCTCAAGCTTCTGGAAATGGAGCAGAAACTCTCCTACGTGCACACGCAGGTCGGCTGGAATTACCGCATGACGGAGATCCAATCCGTAATCGGCATCCACGAGTTGAACCGGATCGACACGTGGAACATGCCGCGGCGCAAACGCAACGCGCAAATCCTGATGGACGCGCTGGCGGACGTGCCGCAGATCCTGTATTTGCCCCTGGACACGCCGGAGCGCCAGAACGGCTGGTACGTGTTCCCGATCACGCTCGACATCGATCAGATGTCCTGCGACATGGGCACGTTTCTCGAGGCGTTGGGCGCGGAAGGCGCGCCGTGCTGGAAGGTGTTCTGGCCCCAGTGTCACACGGAAGAGGCGTTTACGAAGCACAATTCCTACGGCGACACAGGGTTCCCCTTCACAAGCAAGGAGTACGCGGATCCGGCGTCGGTGGACTACAGCAAGGTCGAGGTGCCTAACGCGGTGTGGCACCAGAGCCGGACGTTTATTACCTTCATCTTTCCCACTTACGAGGAAGAACACATGCGCGGTATTGCCGCCGGGATCAAGAAGGTCATCGCGGCTTACGCGCGGTAGAGAGGATTGCCATGAGCAAGATGAAATGGGGCGTCTGCGGGTGTGGCGGGATCGCACGGCGGCGGACCATCCCGGAAGGAATCGTCCCCGCGGCGAATGCGGAACTGGTCGGCGTACACGATCGCACGGAGGACGCGACCGTTGACGTGGCGCAGGAATTCGGCGCAGAGGCGTACGCGGATTATGGCGAATTGCTGGCAGGGGCTTGCGATGCCGTGTATATCGCCACGCCGGTAAACGTGCACTGCGAGCAGGTGATACGCGCGGCGGAAGCGGGAAAACATGTATTGTGCGAGAAACCGCTCGGCCTCAACGTGGCCGAAGCCGAGCGCATGGTCGAAGTCTGCAAGAAGAACGGCGTGCAGTTCGGCGTGGGGCTCATGATGCGGTTCCACGCGCAGCACCAGGCGGCGCGCGACATGGTGCAGTCGGGCAAGCTGGGCAAGCCGGTCTTCGCGCGCGCGCAATTGTCCTGTTGGTATCCGCTGATCGAGGGCGCGTGGCGACAGGACCCGGCCAGCGGCGGCGGAGGGACACTGGTGGACCTTGGCAGTCACTGCATCGATCTGCTGGAGATGATTTTCGGTCCGGTGCGCAGCGTCCACTGCGTGACGCGGAATCTCGTGCACAGTTACAAGAGCGAGGACAGTTCGGTGGTGTTGCTGGATTTCGAGAACGGCGCTACCGGCGTTGTTGACACGCTGTTCAACGTGCCCGATGCGAGTTCCAAGAACCGGCTTGAGTTGTATGGGTCCAAGGGTAGCATCCTCGCCGAGGGCACCATCGGGCAGGGCGAAGCAGGTGTCATGACCGCTATCCTGGAAGGCGACGATGCCGGATACGACGCGCAGCAATCGCGCGACGCCGCGGGTGGAATCGAGATCGCGCCAACGCCGGTGAACATGTACCGCGCCGAGATCGAGGCGTTCTCCGAAGCCGTGTTGAAGGGAACCGAACCATCGGCCGGCGCGGACGCGGGATTGCACAGTCAGAAGGTGTTGGCCGCGTGTTACGAGTCAGCGAACACGGGTGTGACGGTGATGCTGTGATTCAACAGCGGTTCTAGGAGGCCAATTATGAGTGACGACGATCGTATCGCGGTTCTCGAAGCTCAAATATGCGAACTGCGGAGGTCAATGAAGGTTCATAATCGAATGCTGATAGTGATCACAACTACCGTTCTTCTATTGGCGATATCCGGACTAATTCACCGACTCTTTTGACCTATTCTTTGTGAGGCGCGCATAGGTGTCTGAAAAGCCTGCAATCAAGCCCGCGCTCAAGGGGCGCATTGGGCTCTACTCAATCGGCCATGCCCACTACTGGAACCAGTTCGATGGGCTGCTCGATCGGCTGCTCGATTACGGCAAGTTCGTCGAGGGGCGGCTGGCGGCGCACGGCGAGGTCCACAACTTCGGCATGGTGGATACGGAAGCGAAGGCGCACGCGGCGGGGGAATTCTTCAACGCGCAGAACGTCGATTTGCTGGTCTGCCACGCGGCCACCTATGCGATGAGCGCGACGCATCTGCCGGTTCAGCAGATCTGCAAACGGCCCACCATCGTGTTGAACCTTCAACCCTCCGAGCGGATGAACTATGCCAAGACCGCGACCGGGGAGTGGCTGGCGCATTGCTGCGCGTGCTGCGTGCCGGAGATTGCGAACGCCTATACGCGGTCGGGCATTCCGTTTCACGTCGTGAGCGGGCTGATGGGGCTCGAGAAGACGCCAGAGATTTCGGTGGCGAACGAGGCCACGGCGAAACATCCCGACGCCATCGCGGCGTGGGAGGAGATTGACGCGTGGGTGCGGGCGGCCTCCGTGGCGCGAACCCTGCAATATGGCCGCATGGGATTTCTCGGGCACACCTACCCCGGCATGCTCGACATGTACAGCGATTTCACCATGATCCAGGCGCAGACGGGACTGCACGTGGAGATCCTGGAGGTGTGCGACCTGGCGCGGCTCGTGGCCGACGTGACCGAGGCGGAGAAGAAGGCCAAGCTGCGGGAGATCGAGGACCTCTTCATCATCAGCGAGGATTCGCCTTCGGACCCGCTTGCCAAGAAACCGAATCAGGAGCAGTTGGACTGGTCCTGCACGGTGGCGGTGGCGCAGGAGAAACTCGTGCGCGAGTTCGATCTCGACGCGTTGACCTATTACTACCGCGGCGCGCCGGGCAACGAGTACGAGCGGTTGCAGGCGGGGTTCATTCTGGGGCATTCGCTGTTGACCGCGCGCGGGATCCCCTGTTCCGGCGAGGGCGATATGAAGACGGCCATCGCCATGAAGATCTCGGACATCCTGGGCGTGGGCGGCAGTTACAGTGAGATTGTGGCGACGGACTTCGTAGACCAGACGATTCTGATGGGCCACGACGGGCCTTTCCATATCAACATTTCCGATCAGAAGCCGATCCTGCGCGGCATGGGATTGTACCATGGAAAGTGGGGCGCGGGCGTGTCGGTGGAGGCAAAGGTGAAGACCGGGCCGATCACGATCCTGGGGGTCACGCAAACGGTGGATGGCCGGCTCAAAATGATCGTCAACCAGGGCGAGGCGACCGACGGGGAGATCCTGCGCATCGGCAATACAATGACGCCGGTGCGGTTCGCGAAAGGCCCGTCGCAGTTCATGAACGAATGGTTTGCCTTGGGGCCGACGCATCACGTGGCCATGTCGGTTGGTAAGAACGCGGGAGTCTTTCAGAAGGTCGCCACGTTGCTCGGGCTGCCGTTCGAAACCGTCAGTTTGTGACATCAGGGGGAGCAAAACGTCGTGGTTAATCCGTTTTTCGGGGTCTTTTTGCATGCGGTCGGGGGATTTGCCGCGGGCAGTTTCTACATTCCGTACAAGGGCGTGCGGCAATGGGCGTGGGAGAGCTACTGGCTCGTCGGCGGCGTGTTCAGTTGGATCGTCGCGCCTTGGATCGTTGCAATGCTCGCGGCGCCGGATACGGTAGCGATACTAAAAGCATCGCCGGGTTCGAGTCTGTTTTGGAGCTACGTGTTCGGGGTGCTGTGGGGAGTCGGAGGACTCACCTTCGGACTGTCCATGCGCTATCTCGGGCTATCGCTCGGCTATGCGCTGGCGTTGGGATTCTGCGCGGCGTTTGGAACGCTCATCCCGCCGCTTTTTGACGGTACGCTGCTGCCCATGTTCACGAACGTCTCCGGGCTCACCGTGTTGGCCGGTGTGGGTGTGTGCCTTGTAGGAATCGCCGTGTGCGGCAAAGCGGGGATACGCAAGGAACGCGAATTATCCGACGACGAAAAGTCGGCGTCGATTCAGGAGTTCAACTTCAAGAAGGGCGTGTGGGTAGCGATCTTTGCGGGCGTCATGAGCGCGTGCATGGCCTTTGCGCTTGCGGCGGGGAAGCCTATCGCGGCGATTGCGGTAGAGCACGGCACCCCCGCGCTTTGGCAGAACACGCCCGTCCTCATCGTAATCTTCGCGGGCGGATTCACAACGAATTGCATCTGGTGCGTGTATCTGAACTGGAGGAACCGCAGCGCGGGGGACTATCTCAATTTTGCCGGTACTCCGGCGCTGCGGAATTACGTGCTCTCGGCGCTGGCCGGCACGATCTGGTACTTCCAGTTCATGTTCTACGGCATGGGTACAACGCAGATGGGGCGGTATGATTTTTCGAGTTGGACGCTGCACATGGCGTTCATCATCGTGTTCAGCAATCTCTGGGCGCTGGCGTTTCGGGAGTGGAAGGGGAGCAGCAGCGTGACGCGGAGGTGGATCGCGGCGGGGATTGCGGTGCTGACTTTGTCGACGATTATTGTGGGGGTTGGGAATAAGCTTGGGTGAGGTTGAAGAGTCCATGTGCAGGATGCACATGAATGGTTCACGGGCTGGAAGCCCGTGGCACCTCGAATCATGGCCTGGAAGGTCATGGCAGCTCGGAGCACAGGCTGGAAGCCTGTGCTCCTGAACGCCACTTCAGTTTGGTGGTTCGTCGTCTATGCGCAGGCCTGGGGGGATTGCGTCGGAGCCGCGTTCGGTGATGCGGAAGTAGAGTCCCCAATCTTTGCCGGTTTGACCGATCTTCAGGAGGATGGTGGACGTACCTTCGGGAAGCGTTACCGGAACGAGATCGTCGTCCGCGGCGGCGGGCCGGCTGATCTTGTTGTTCCAGATCTCTTTGCCGTTGAGGAAGGCTTTCACGGAATCGTTGCTGCCGATGCGGAACATGACATCGCGGGGGCCGTCATCCAGCGTTACCCAGCATAAGGCATAGACGCATACCCAATCGGTCTGGTCGTACTCGGGCAACAGGTCGACGTATCCGGTCCACTCCGGCGTGTGGTTGGGGCGCCACTTCACCGGTACACCGTCTTTTCCCTCGTAGGTCGCGTCCAGATTGATTTCTTGTTCCGGCGGGTATGTCTTGTCGTGTCCGTCCATCCCGAGGTTGTCGAAGGGGCCGCAGAGGAGCCAGCGGTTGACGAACCCTTGTTCCTGCGCGAAGCGATCGGCGATTCCCACGGCGGTCTTCTCGCGGGCGATGTCCGCGAGGAGGTAGTCTTCGTTGATGGCTTCCATGCGGTCTATGGCGGCGTTCAGCCGGTCTATGGCCTGTTGATATTCTTCGAAGGTGACCGAGTCGTCCGCGGTGCGGAGGGTGACGTACGCGTCCATTTCCTCGTGGGAAAGTCCGACCATTTCCAGCCGTTGCTGAACCGCGGGAGTCGTCGCCTTTGCCTTCGCGCGCGCCAAGGCCTCGGCTGCCTGCGACACAACGTCACGCGTGAAGAACTTTGGATACTCCGACAGACCCCACTCCACTTTGCGTTCGAGGCCGCGGAACGGTTCTGCGAGCGCGCTGTAATACTCGCTCATTTCGGGGGCCGCTTCCTGGAAGAACGATTGCATGAGGTCGTTGAAGAGCGCATCGCCGTCGAGCGTGGAATCCCACATGCACTGCGCGGCAAGCCAGTAGTTTGGAAAGTAGGCGGCCCAGGAGTCCTGGCCTTCGAAGGAAACGCCCTTGACGCCGAGTCCCTCGTAGACGGCCATCTCCCGGGCGTGCGATTCCCACATGGGCCAGGGAAGCCCGCCGCTGTAGGGAACCGGGTCGTACTCGTAAATGAACACGTGGTCCGTCAGCGAGGTCCATTGGGCCAGCAGGTCTTTGAAGGCCATGCGCGAGGGACAGAAGGCGTCGCCGATGCCATGGGCGGAGCAATAGACGCTTGTCGTGGCGAAGATGCACGTGTTTGGATCGACGGGCGTGTTGACCGGAGGGTCGGTGTGGTTCTCGTTGTAGGCATAGTGGGTCAGCCACACATTCGGATGACTACTCTTGAGACGTTCAGACACGCCGTTCAGAAAGACCTGATAGCGGTCGGAGATGCTGGGCTTGCCGCCGCTGTCGATGCGTCCGGAATCCAGCGCGGTGCAGTTGTCGCATTCGCAGAAGTCTGTGTTGTCATCGGGGCAGAGCGAGTAGGCGATGGTTTCGGGGTGGGCATCGAGATGCTGTGCGATGGCCTTCGCTACCAGTTCGACGACCTCAGGATTTGACGTGCAGATCTGCGACTTCTTCCGCTCGCCGTCGTTCAACGAGTAGAGTTCCGGCCGCTCCTCGAAGGGCGCGAAGACGGAGAGCGTATTGGTGAGATTGTGCCCGTGCTGGATGGCGGGACGGTTCATGCGGTTACGCCGCAGCCATTCCGCCCGGCGCTGCGATCCCTCGGGCGAACACCCGTAGGCGTACCAGATGTCACGAAAGAGGAAGTCCGGTTCGTCGACCCTGTGTTGTGCCGCGAGAACGAGGTCCTTCGATTGGGGTATGCACTCGCCGATGGCTCCGGGCATGATCCAGCGGCACCCGAGATCGCGGAGGACGGTGTAGAGGGCATGTTGCGTACCCAGTGGCGATCCGCCGATGAGGTGAATCGCGTCGGGGGCGACGTGGATCACAAAACCCTCCGGGTTCAATTCCGGCACGTCGAAGGCCAGCAATTCAAAGCGGTTCGCTTCGCCCACGTAGAGCGGCGTCAATCCGGCACCGCGCTCAGCGGAGATCTTCGCGCCGCTTATCCGGGCAATCGTCGCGATGAAGTCATCCAGCGCGACCGCGATGGCGTCGTCGGCGTTGGTTCGGTCCAGGTAGACCATGGGACGTCCATCTTTCACGAGCGGCACGACCCGGGAGTCTTGAGCGAAGAGAGGGCCAGCGAATGCGGCCGCAACGATCCATGTCATGAAAAACGCTCGATGACTGCACATCCTGTTTTCTCCTTGTCGCTAAGATGGCATAGTTCAGTTGCCGTCATTCCTGGTCCACAGATCGCGCATGACAGATGCCGCTTCCTTGGGGCGTCGATGAAGATCGAACAGCCCGTAGGCGCAGCGCATCTCATAGATCCGCGAGTAGTGGCGGTGCACATCGGAGTCCGCATAGCACCATACGAAACCACCCACGAAGTCGGGCTCGTTCATGAAGGTCTCCCACTCCGTGCGCAACAGTTCCGCCTGGTAAATCTCGCCCGGGAAGTAGTCCGTTTTCAAACCGTATAGAGCCCAGGATCCGAATTCGGTGACCAGCAACGGCTTGCCGGGATGGGTTTCACGGAGGGTCGCGAGTTTCTCGCGAATTCCGCCGGGCAACTCCGGCAGGTTCGTCACGTGGGGGGCGGAAATGCCCATGTAGACGTTGACGGAGTTGAGGTCGGTTTCTGCGAGCACGATGTCGCGGGGCCACTCGTTGCTGGGTTCAATGATGGGACGCGAGGAATCGAGTTGGTGCGCGAGTTCCACAAGTTCGAGATTGCCCGCGGCAACCATTTCGGAGATGCGGGCGTACTCTTCACCCTTTTCCCGGGGATGGATTCGGTTTTCGTTGCTGACACTCCACATCACGATCGAGGGATGGTTGCGCAAGGTTTGGATCATCTCCGTGAGTTGCGCTTTGGCGGCTTCGAGGTTCTTTTCCGAATGGCCGATGCGTCCCCATTGATACAGCGGCACCTCGCAGACGGCGAGCAGACCTGCCCGGTCCAACGCGTCGTAGGTGCCGTTGGCGTAGGGGTAGTGGCAGCGGACCGCGTTGGCGCCGAGGCCTTTGATCAGGGCGATATCCTGCTCCAGCGACTGCCCCGTGGTGGTCATGCCGGTATCAGGGTAGTTCTCGTAGCGATTCACACCCTTGATCAGATAGGGCTTTCCGTTCAGCAGCAGCTTGGTGCCGTCGACCGTGACCGAGCGAATCCCAACGGCGGACTGCCACGTATCCACGCAGGCGTCGGTACCGGCGCTAACGAGATCCAGGCGGAGCGTGTACAGGTACGGCGATTCGGGCGACCAGACGTGTGCGTCCGGGACTGCGAGCGTGACTTCCGCAGTGGCGTTTGATGAAGTGTCGAATCTCAGCGAGACGACTTCCGCGCCCCCGGCGTCCACGAGGCGCGCGACGGCGTAGCCATTGAAAGACGCGGAAACTTTCGCCTGTACCGCGACGGATGGCGGGTCGCTCAGCGCGTCGGTTGTGACAACCACATCGTCCACTCGCGTTGGGTTCGTCGCCAACAGGCGCAGGGGGCGATACAAACCGCCGTGATTCCACCAGTCGTGGCGTTCCATGGGCACACGCTCGAGTTTGGACTCGTTGTCCACGGCGACGGCGATAAGGTTCTCTTCGCCGAAGCGCAGATACTCGTGAATCGGAATCGTGAACTGCGTGTAGCCGCCCTCGTGCACGCCGGCCTTGGAGCCATTTACATAGAGCACCGTGCGGTAGTTGCTCCCGTCGGACTGAAACGCGACTGCTTTGCCTTTCCACTCGGCGGGTATCGCTATCCGTTTCCGGTACCACGCCTGTCCTTCATAGCTCCAGAGATCGTCAAAGTACGCGTTCCAACTGGCCGGCACCGGGATGTCCCACCAGGCGGCGTCGTCGAAGTCCGGTTCCATCCAACCGAAATGGCGGTCCTCGGCGGTATCGTCATAGGACGGGGCATGGGCCAGCCCTTCTTGCAGGAATTCATGGCTCACTTCGACTTCCTTGAATGCGGGGTAGAATTTCCACACGCCATTCAGGTCCATAGTGATCCTCAGGGAGGGCGACGTCGGCGGGAATTCATCACTTTGACCCATAGCCGCCGGTAGTGCCGCCAACATCAGCGCGATAGTAACTCGAATCATGGCGTTCCCCCTGCCCGTTGTGTCCGCCCCTCATCAGAGCATAGGATATTTTGAGGCTGCCGGCAAACTGATGAAGGCGGTATGAACGTCAGGGATGAGACACAAGGATGAAGAGCCGAATCGGATTCGTTCTGCTCGTGTGTGCCGTGGCGGCTGCTGCTGTAGTCGTAGGCGGCGCGGATGAGCCGTCTCGCGCGAACCCTCAGCAAGACGTCACACTGGTCCTCTTCGGCGATTCCACGACCGCACCGCGAGGCGATCTGGCGATTTTTGGAACGTTGCTTCAAAAGCTATTGCCGGACGTAGCCGTGGTCAATGCCGGGGTGGGCGGAAATTCGACTGCGGACGCGCGCTTGCGCTTTGAACAGGACGTGTTGGCGCGGGAACCCGATGTCGTGACGGTGGCTTTCGGGATCAATGATGCGGCCGTCGATGTTTGGAAGGGCCATACCGAGCCGCGGGTGCCGATTGAGACTTACCGCGCGAATCTTCGGTATTTTGTCGCGACGCTGAAGGGAAAGGGAAGCCGGCCCGTTCTGATGACGCCGAATCCGCTTGCGTGGACGCCGAAGTTGATCGAACTCTACGGCAAGCCGCCGTACGAACCGGGCAACGCCGACGGGCTCAACGTGTTGCTCGCTGATTATGCGGAAGTTGTAAGGACTGTCGCGAAGGAAGAGGATGTGCCGCTGGTTGACGTGTGGCAACTTTTCAAGGAACACCAGAGTAAGTATCCGAACGAGTCGCTGCTCCTGGACGGCATGCATCCGAACGCACGAGGGCACCGGCTCATCGCCGATGCCCTCATGAGGGTTCTGCCGTCCGTGCTTGCGGAACGTTAATCTTTCGTCTTCATCAGCCATGCCTCGGAGAGGAGCGTGCCCCAGCCGCCGGAATTGCGCCATTGTTCGACGGTCACGCGGTCTCCGGTCGCAACGTCGTGGGCCTTTTCGAACCGGATGACGACTTTGCCGTCCTGCGTCGCCTCTTTCGGTATTTCAAAGGTGAAGAAGTCGCTCATCATATAAGGCAGTTCGAGTTCGCGCACGAGCAGAATATCATCGGCGTAGATGGATTCCGATTTCTGGTTCATGCGGTGAGCGTAGCGATCCTGGAACCAGGGACGTACCAGCGTGAACCGGATGCGGTACGTGGCATCGGGATCGAGGCCGCGGTATTCGAGCGTGACGCCCTGGTCTTCGTTCTGCGTGAAGTGCATGGAACGTTGGTTCGGACGGTTGCCCTCGTCGAGCATGCCTTCCACATAAGGTTGGCCATGGTCGTACGGGTAGCCGAAAACCGCGTTGGGGGCCGGGTTCGATGTGCCCAGGTTGTCGTAGAAACCGCCCTCGCCCGGGTCTTCGTATGCGACAATCATGCGCAGGAGTTCGTTGCGCGCTTCGCCGTTTGCATCGCGCGCGCGCTCCAACTGGCGTTTGAGCCAACCCAGTCCGATGTAGTCGTGGTCGAGATTGAAATAGCCTTCGCTGCGCACGCCGTAGAGTGCGTTGCTTTGTTCGCCCAGTTGCCCCGCCTGTTCCCGGAGAGCGGCCATTTCGGAGGTTTCCTCGAGTTCGTCAAACCAGGACAGCATTTCGGCGATTGACCTGTCAGCGTTGCCGCCTTCGAGGGCCTTCGCGGTACGCTGTTCGATACGCTTCTGCAAAGTCACTTGTTGCTGAACGTCTTGCTTGATATACCAATCCAGCGCGCCCTTCTGCATGTACTCGCGCCAGATCCAGTTGGATTTCATTTGATGTGCGGGCATGCGCTCGCCGGCTTCCGCCACCAGTGCGTAGTACTCGTCGATGCCGGATTTGTCCACGATGGGCGTTTCGGGATCTTCTTGCAGGTTTTCTTCCAACAGGAAGAGCGCCTTAGCCATGGATGGCGCGGCCTCGGGTCCGAACCAAGTCCGGCAGTACTCGTCCACGGCGTCTTCGACGGACACATGTGGGTTCCATAGCATGCGTTGCCACATCCACTGGTTGAAGTGATCGTGATGGCCGCTGGAGTGGGTGATGTCGCCGACGCCGTAGCGGTTCACTTCGCCGAAGAGCCAGTGGTAGAACTTCGGCCACGCATAGAACGTGAGCCGATCGTAGACCATGGTCAAGGCCTGGTCGGGACGCCGTTCGTAGATCCAGTGATTCCAGGGCGGGGGCAGATCGCCGTTGCGATCGGCGCGGGGATACATCTGGATATAGCCGTGCTGCGAGTAGCGCCAGTGGGTGATTTCGTTGTAATGGACGAGGACCTGTTGCGGCGGCAACTGATGGACGATTTCCTGATTGTAGCGGTCGAAGGGGCCGTAGCCGGGATAGCGGAACAGGTCCATGGCATGGGTCTGACGATGCCCGGGCTGCCAACTCATGGCATCTGAGCCTGGCCCATAGCCCCAAGCCCAGAGCCACTCCCGCGGCTGTTCCTGTAGATATCTGAAGATGGCTTGATCATCTTCATCGTCAAACTTCTGGTTCGTGATGTAGACCCGCGTCTCCGGGTGGTGCTTGTGGATGGCGCTCGCCATCTGCTCAACGACCTTGATGAACGTGAGGCCATAGGGGTGGCATTTGTCGCACTCGCAGCCGCCGCCGTCGCCACCGTGGAACTTGACGAGGTCGAAAGCGGGGGCGTTCTTGAACTCTGCTTCGCAGCGCTCGACTTGCGCCTGCACCGCTTCCGGGACCGACAGGCAGAGATAACCGGTGCGGCCGATGGATTCCTGCGCTTCCCATTCTGTCGGCCCAGCCCCGGTATTCGCGCCGAAGCCGCCCTGCGTCATCAGTCCGTAGGACTTGATGAAATCGAACATGGGACCGGCGTCGGTGGAGAAGATGTTGGCGCCTGCCAACGCATAGTCCAGAATGCAGCGTTGGGTTTCCGCGTCGGTCCAGTCGCGCACGTTGGCCTTCGACTTGGCGATGTGGCTTTGTCCGTATTGGGTGCCGCGGATCTCGAAAGCGGGGGCGGTTCGGATAAAGAGTTGGCTTGGCAACTGAATTCCGTCCGGGGACAGTACGGCCTGGCGCAGGATCTCGCCTACCGCGTACAGTGTTCCCCGGTCGTCCAGGCCGGCGGCGATCAGCACGTTGGGGGCCTTTGCGGAATCGAAGTGGACCAGAAAGCCTTCGAGACCGGGGTCAAGCCAAGTCAAAGGGTCGACCCGATTTTCCTCGAGCCATGCCGCCAGATCGGGATTGGTTTCGCGTGTGCCATACAGCACGTGCAGCGTCGTCCCGTTCTTCAAATCCGGCGCGCCGGTTTCGAGCCGGACATCCGTTTCCATCGTTTCTGCCAGTCGCGTCTGGAGGAGGCCCGCGATCCGGTGTTGGACGTCGGGGACCGCCTTTGACTCATGAATGACCACATCACGAAACGAAACGGTTCCCCCCTGCGCCGACGCCCCAATAAACAATCCGATCGCCGCCAACTTGATCCCCGCAAAACTCCAAACGCGCATGACTCATGACTCCCGAAAGTTTCTGCCCCCCCAGGGCAAGATTGGTGTCATGATAATTGACCCTTGCATTGAATAGCGAGGGCATTCGGTTGACCCTTTCCCGGTCATGCGCCATAATCGGCGGATGCGTTTTGAATGATTCAGAGGCAAACTCTTCTGTATTGGAGGATTCACGATGGCAGAAAACATCAGTCGCCGTTCTTTTGTGCAAATCGCGGGTGCCGCGGTGGCCGGCGCGGCCCTGATCCAGGTTGCGCCCGAGGCCGCGGCAGGCGAGTTCACGGGGAAGATCAAGAAGGCGGTCAAGTACGGGATGATTTCCGGAGAGGCCCCGCCAGCGGAGAAGCTGGCGATGTTGAAGGAGATCGGGTACGACGGCGTCGAGATTGGCGTGCGCGACAAGGTCGACCGGGACGCGGTCAAGGCGGCGAGCGAGTCTACCGGGCTGCCGATCCACGGTGTCGTGAATGGATCCGTTGACGACATTCCCGGCGCGATTGACCTGGCGAAGTTCTACGGGGCGACCAGCGTGCTGCTCGTGGCCGGCCGCGTGAACGAAGAGATGCCCTACGCGAAAAACTACGAAGAGACACAGGCGACGATTCGCGACGCGATTCCATATGCGGAAGAACAGGGCATCCTGCTGCTCGTAGAGAACGTGTGGAACAATTTCCTGCTGTCGCCACTTGAGATGGCGCGTTATATCGACGAACTCGAGAGCAACTGGGTCAAGGTGTATTTCGACGTGGGCAACGTGGCGCGATTCGGCTGGCCGGAGCATTGGGTCCCTGTGCTGGGGGATCGCATCCACAAGCTCGACATCAAAGAGTACAGCCGCACGAAACAGATGGACGAAGGACCCTGGAAAGGGTTTGATGTGGAGATCGGCGACGGCGAGATTGATTGGGCCGGAGTGCGCCGGGAGCTGCTCGCCATCAACTACAATGGCTGGGCGACGGCTGAAGTGGGCGGGGGCGACCGTGCCCGGCTCGCGGATATCGCGGCGCGAATGGATCGAGTGCTAGATATTTAACGCGTCACGCTGACGAGGAGAAATGCTAAATGCGTACGACTACAGCAAAGAGGTTTTTGGCCATTTGCGGTATCACGATGATGACCGCAGCAGCCGCATATGCCGTGCCACCGGAGGGCGAGGGGTGGGAGCCCCTGTTCAATGGGGAGGATTTGAGCGGCTGGACGGTTCCTTCGGGCAACGAAGGGATTTGGACGGTTCAGAACGGGGTAATCGACTGCATGCCCCGCGCCGATGCGCCGAAGGAGGGGGACAATAGTCTCTGGTCTGAAGAGGAGTTCGGCGATATTCAGCTCTACGTCGAGTGGCGTATCAAGAAAACCAAGGGTGAGTACCCTGTTCCGGTCGTGCTCCCGGATGGTTCTCACAAGACCGATGAGAACGGCGAGGAGATCATTCAGAACCTACCGAACGCCGATTCCGGCATCTATTTACGGGGAACCTCCAAGGCGCAGGTGAACATCTGGTGCTGGCCGGTTGGTTCCGGCGAAGTCTATGGCTATCGCATGGACAAGGAGATGCCGGCCGCAGTGCGCGCGGGAGTGACGCCGTCGAAGAACATGGACAAGCCGGTCGGCGAGTGGAACACGTTCCTCATTACGATGGACGGCGACAAACTCACAGTCGAATTGAACGGCGAAAAGGTCCTCGATAACGCGCAATTGCCGGGCGTGCCCGAGAAGGGCGCCCTCGCGCTCCAGCATCACGGCGGATACAACGCGAGCGCGGACACGTGGAATCCGGCGTCAAGTCTCGTGCAGTTCCGGAATGTGTATGTGAAGAAACTGGATTAGACGAGCAATCGACCGAAGAACGTTGGCGCGCCGGTAGCGGAAGTACCGTTACCGGCGCGCCCATATTTACGGGATGCTTTGGTGATCGCGGTCGCGGATGCGATACCAGCAGAGCAACTTGTCGCGTGCGGGAAGCGGGGAATTTGCGCCCTCCGGTTTGTCGAGGTACGCGAAGGCGACGGAGGAGTATACGAAAGGCTTCAGCCGTTCCGGATCCCAGGGATTCACGAAATCCATCCGAAATCGTTTGGCGAAGTGGATTGCGTCTTCCTCGTGAGCGCGGTACATGGCGACGGACGCGTTTAACGCGTCTTTCACGGGGAGGCCGTGATAGGGTCCGGCAAACTCGCCTTCGCGGAAGTACCAGCCGCCCATGAAGTAATCTTCGAGGCCTGTGCCCGCGATGCGCGGCGTTTCCCAGTCGTCGTCGACGTAGATGTACTCCGGGGCTTCGAGGAAACTCAGGTAGCCACGATCCTTGCCTTGCATGGACACGGTGCAGCCGACGTAGTGGCCGCGGCCTTCAAACAGCGCGATGCGCGTTGGGTCAGGGCCTTCGTTGTAGCCCGTGTGGAACTGGGCGTGAAAGTATCCGCTGTTCTCAGGCACGTCGGCATTGAGTTGATAAAGGACGTTCATGAAGACGATCGTATCGATGGTCTCGTCCACGTTTTCGAGTTCGATACGAAATCCCTTGCGAAAGGGCATGGGAAACTTGCAGAAGAAACCACCGCTGGAGAGTCCGAAGTAGCGGGAAGCGAAGTTTGCGGGTTCGCACAGGCCGACGCCGAAGAAGTCTCCGGCGGGCGCTTCCACCGCGGGTGACTCGGCACCGTCCCAGTAGATGCGCAGGATCAGGGTCTTCAGGATGGTCGGGCTGATCTCTGCCGATTCATTCCAGTGCTGCCAGAACCAACCCGGGAAGGTCATCCACAGATTGGCGATGTATCCCGTGCCTTCCACTTCGCCGATGGTGACCCGCTGCCCCCGTGGAATGGGGATCGTCTTGCTGCGCGTCTCCAGGTTGAAGGTCGTCAATTGATGAGTAGTCGCTGACTGGATACTGGTAATCGCCAAGCTGTCCGGCGGTTCAGCAATGGCAGCCATGCCGAAGACCATAGCTACAACTGCGGTAAATATGCCGGAACCAAGGCGTATCGACATTATCCCCCCTGCTCCATACCGGCGGTGACCTGCCCGTAGAGGTTCAAGACGGTCTCTGCGATCTTCTGGTCGGCTTCCACTTCAAGGTAGCTGGAACGAGCGCGCCAGGTTTCGTAACCGCCCCAGGAGTGCTGCTCGGTCGTGGGCAGGTAGCCGTTGTAGCCGTTAGCAAGTTCGATGGTGAAACTCTTGTCGAGGGGGCTTTGCTTCTTCAGGTGCAGACCAATCTCGACGAACACTTCGCAAGGAATCGCGGAAATCAGCACGTCAC
>CAZWDH010000141.1:0-17304 GCA_964632865.1 uncultured Nitrospiraceae bacterium | reverse complement strand
GTCCACGTCGGCGATATCGATCGACAAGATTTCAAACGCCGTGCCCGCGTCGAGGCCGCGCTGCAACACAACTTTTGAAATGCGGTCAGGATTCTCCAGCACCTGCTTGTGCGTGGGAGAGGAACCGATGGTCGTCACGATACCTTCGCCCACGCGCGCGATGATGGTTTCTTCCGTGGCGCCGCCGACGAGACTGTTGATGTTCGTGCGCACAGTCACGCGGGCTTTTGCTTTAAGCTGAATGCCGTCCATCGCCACTGCAGCAACCGTGGATTGACCTTGTCGCGGGTCCGGGCAGTCGATGACTTTCGGATTCACGGAGGTCTGTACGGCGTCGAGAATGTCGCGTCCCGCGAGGTCGATGGCCGTGGCGCGCTGGAAGTTGAGGTCGATGTTCGCTTTGTTGGCCGCGATGAGGGCCTGCACTACGCGCACGACATTGCCGCCCGCGAGGTAGTGGGCTTCCAGTTCGTTCGTGGAAATGTTGAGACCGGCTTTCACCGCGTTAATGCGGCTTTCCACGATGACCGAGGGGTTGACCTTACGAAGCCGCATGGCCACCAGGCTCAGCAGGCTGACGCGCGCGCCCGAAAGCAAGGCCTGGATATACAGCTTGAAGAAAGTAAGGACGATGACCAGAAAGATGAGTACAACAATGGCTGCTGCCACGCCAAGAATCGCATAGAAGGTTTGCATTAGCTGTGACCTTTCCTAGTCCGCGGTCGACTTCACTACGACCATGTTATCTTTTGTTCCCACTATTTGTACGGTAGCACCTTTCGAGAGGTAACCGCCAACCGAGACCGCTTGTACCAATTCACCGTCCATCGACACCAGCCCCGGCGGACCGATGGCGTGCACAACCTCCGCGGTCGTGCCAACCCGAGCGGCAAGGGCTTCTCGGCTGGCCTTTTCGGCTTGCTCTCGCAGCCCGTCTTCCTTAGCATGGACCAGGTCCTGTGCGATGGAAACGACGTCGCGCCCCGCGAGATCGAAGCCGGCCGCCATGCGAAACGAAAACGATACGTCGGCCCTTCGGGCCACCGCCGCGGCCACCATGACGCGATTCACGTTGCCGCCAGCGAGCACGTGCGATTCAATTTCGTCAATCGACGCTTCGACACCGGCTTGCTTTGCCAGGATATACACGTTGACCACGGTACCGAGGTTTACGCGACGCATGGCCATCGTGCATAGCCGCCACCAAGATACCGGTGCGCAGCCCATTCGTGCGCGCAGCCAGGGCCCAAAAACGGTGAAGATCATGACACCGACCGCGAAGGCTACAACCGAACCGAGGAATAGCGCTACCGCGATGACGAGATTCGGCATCAGCACTCCTGGATTGAAGTTAGCCCGTTGCAGCTTCCTCGACGACCACGCGGTTCCCGTGCACTTCGATGACGCGAACGGCAACTCCGCTGGCGATGTATTCGCCGGAAGAAACCGCGTTGACGCGCTCGCCGTTGATCATCACGGTGCCTGCAGGCCGGAGATCGGTGAATACCTCACCCAATTTGCCCATTAGCGCGGCATTGGACGCGTCGGAAACCCAACCGGCTTCCTGTTGTTGGCTATCCTCCAGAATCATCGCCCTTCCGACGACGGAGCGGGGAAAGAAGTAGAACCCCAACCCAATGCAAAGGGCAGCCGCGAGTCCTTCTCCAAAAATGATGAGCATGCCGTGCTGGGGAAATTGGTACAACGCGATGCCACAGCTCACCACGAGGAATATGCCGCCCAGGATTCCGCAGACCAGTCCTGGGAGGATGAACTCCACGAGAATCAGCGCGATCCCCGCTGCGAAGAAGAATCCGACCCACCAGATCATTTCTTTTGCTCCTCCGCGGATTCCAGAAGCGTAAGGAGCTGGCCTATCTCTAACCGGATACCCTGAACGACCTTCATTTTGTCCGCAGGATCTTTGGGGTCTGCTTCCTCGAGGGCCTCGAAAGTCCCGATCAATCCGTCCGTTTCGGGGAACAGGTGGCGCGCTTGTTCAAGAAGGCGGTTGTATCGCCGGGCCATGGGCGTGCAACTGTAGTATCCGGCGCCCTGCTGCTGGATGGCGAGCATTTCTTCGCGCAGTCCTTTCAGCATGTGAATCAATGACGTGCGAATATCCATGGGTGTGCGTTCCTCCCCCGTAACCGCTTACGCGTTCTCTTTCACGCGATCGACCACGTAGCGGTTGCCTTCTACCTCAACGATCGTAATGGGTGTGCCCTCTTCAATGAACTCCGCCCGGCTCACCACTTGGTACGTCTTGTCGCCGAATCGTCCCCGCCCGGCTGGACGAAGCATGCTGGTCGCGACTCCGTTCAGGCCAATCGCGGAGGACCGATCCTGCTCGGATTGGACGGAATATCCCATTTCCGCGTCCTGGGCGTCGGCCAGGACGAGCCTTCCGTAAATGGGTGTGCGTGGGAACACCTTCCATAAGATCACCGTGAACACGATAAGGCCTACGGTCGTGAGGGTCACGGTTTTTCCAGCACCCTGCAATCTATCGACCGTCCACGAGTAGTCGGGAAGATAGAAATCCGAGAAGGTGAACGACAGATACAGCCCAGTGAGCAAACACAGTATCCCGGCAACACCCGCGATTCCGAACCCGGGCAGTACGAACGCCTCAATGGCGATGAGTACAAGGCCGGTCAATACCAACAGGAGATCGACCCAGTCCGCCAATCCAATGACGCTTCGCGCGCCAAAGTACAAGGCCAGGGCAACGATGCCGATTATTCCCGGCAATCCGAAGCCGGGCGTGCGGATCTCGAGGTACAGTCCGCCGATACCCAGCATCAGCAGGATTCCGGAAACGGTCGGGCTTGTAAGCCAGCGGAACAGCTCTTCCGACCATGTCAATTCGAGTTCAACTCGCCGCGCGTTTTCCAGACCTTCGCTGCGCAGCAGGTTTTCCAATGTGCGGAACTCCCCCGTGGCGAGGTTGTACTTCACCGCCTCGTCCGGCGTGAGGGTCAACAGCTTGTCGGGTCCTACGACGATATGGGTCCCCGCGAGGCCGGACTGAATGGCCGCCTGTACGGCCTGTTCGCCGGACGTGGGGCCTTCGTCGGCTCCGCCGGCGATGCTTTCGACTAGTTCTTTCAAGGGGCCGAGATCGATATCCGAGTTCTCCTCAATGCCTTCCAGGATTTCGTTCACAGCGCCGGAAGCGCTTGATCCGCTGGACTGTCCGGCGTTCGTGGCGTAGACATCGTAGCCGCCTTCTTCGCGCGGCACGGCAATCAACTCGATATCCTTGTCGACCATGGCCATGCCGATATCGGGATTGTGCCCTTTTTCTTCACCGAGTGCGGCAAATTTCGACCGGAGGAAGGAGGTTTCTTTTTCGCCGGCGGGTGTCATGCCTTCGCCCGTGAAATAAACCACTTGCGAGGCGCCGATGTTGCTGCCGGGTCCCATCGTAATGACATCGCACGAGTAGCTGATCAGCGCGCCCGCGGAGATGGCGCCGGTGCCTTTGATATAGGCGATGGTCTTGCACGGCGCGTCCATGATGGAATTTGTGATCTCGATCGCGGAGTCCAGCCGCCCGCCCGGAGTGTCGATGATGAAGATAATTGCCTCGGCGCCTTCTGCCTCGGCGATGGCGCGATTAACGAGGACAAGGATGCCGTCGTCGATCATGGTCCCTTGTTCGGTGACGATGGGGCATATGACGACGAAGGGGCCGTCATTGGCGGCATCTTCTGGAGTCTGTGCCAGTGCCAGGCACGAAAAAACCAGGAGCAGGCTCGCGAATCTAACTACGCTGCACATTTTACGCACACCTCTTCCCGCCATCCTGGGCACCGTCCGAGAGCATAACGCGCGCCAGACGCCCAAAAGTCCCGTAAGCCATTCTATGCCCCGGCTGAATTCCGGTCAATTCCGAATGCAGCGGGGAATCTGTACTCCTGCCTCATCGTCACCAGCAATCCAGTACCGTTGTCGCGGCTGGCGCACGCGCAGCAAGCCGGATGTTGCCCGCTGCATACGGACGGGAACCTCTCGTTGCTGTCGAACCGGCGGAATACGTCCCCAAGACAACAATTTACCATGAAATTGGTTGCGATTGGGTAGTTCGTGTCGTTTGGGGAGTTCAGGAAATGAGACGGCGAAGCGCGCCGAAGAAACCGCTTCGGGTCGGGCTGACTTTTTGCGCGCCTTCGTGGAATTTGGTTCGAGGAAGGGCACCGGTAGCGCGAATCAGCACTGCGGTCACGTTGTCCGGTGCACCGGCGCTCAGTGCGCGGCCGATAAGCACCCGGCCGGCCCCCTGAAGGTTGTCACCCGCCATCGCAGTGGCAAGCTGATCGTTCTCCACCACGTTGGACAAGCCGTCCGAACAGATTAGCAGCGTGTCGCCAGTTCGAAGCTGTACACCGAACAGGTCTACGTTCACCGCTTCCTTGGTACCGACTGCCCGGGTGATGAGATTCTTCAGGGAGTGAGTGCGAGCTTCCTGTTCGGAGATGTACCCATTGCGAACTTGTTCGGCGACGAGCGAATGGTCGTCGGTGATCTGCCAGATGGGTTCGCCTTTTCGCAGAAGGTAGACCCGGCTGTCTCCGACTTGAGCGATATAGGCGTGATCGCCGTCGACCAACAAGGCGGATACCGTCGTCCCCATGCCGTAGTATTCGGGATGGTTTTCGGCTTCCTGATAGATGCGCCGGTTGGCCTGACTGATGGATTCGCTCAAGCGAATGGGGACGCTCGACTCGCGGCGTGCGTAGTACTCTTCAGCGATAGTCTGCAACGCCAGCCGGCTGGCGAAGTCGCCACCGCTCACACCGCCCATGCCGTCCGCGACGGCAAAGAGCAGACCACGCTCCTGCACGATCCGCGGATCGTCAGGGGCGCACATCGCACAACTGTCCTCATTGCGGGATCGTTTCTTCCCGACATCCGAGATGAGATGCGCTTCGAGAAATGCACCGGACCAATGGTACTCGTAGTTGCCGCCCTTTTCCGGTCCGGTGTGGGTATGTGCGATTACTGCCATCTAGTTAAAACCCGTACCGGTGGAACGGGAGCGCGGGTTCCACTGGCTCGTCTGTGCCCGTGTTGGCGAGTCATTATGGGCGTATTGTAGTGCCGATTCTTGCACTAATGCAACGAAAACCTCTGTGCCTCACACTCGTGCCGCCCGCCGGGGGGCCGCCAGCTTCACGACGAGCAGTTCCAAGGCGAGCGTCCGGTCCACTCCCGTGGAGCGCAGGAGGATCTCGGTGTCCATGCAGAGGGAGAAGGCATCGCGAAACTTTTCCTTACCAAGCTTGTTCGCCAAGGGGCGGACCTTGTTTGCGAGGAAAGGCTTCAGGCGGTTGCTCGACGGAGCGGCCGCGAAGTAGGCGGTCTTCAGCAGCCAATTGATGGATCCGAGAATTTCGAACTCGTTTTTACCGAGGTCCAGGATTTCCCGGAGCACTCGCACCGCCTTGTCGGTGTCCGAGGAAGCGATGGCATCTGTAAGCGACCAGATTTCCTCTTCGGCGACGTCGGCGCAAGCGGTTGCCACGTCCAGTGCGGTGACCGTTTCTCCAGTTCCAACGAAGTTGACCAGCAGGTTGATGGCGTTTGTCACGTCACTGAGACGGGTGCCAGTGCGGTCGATGAGTTCCTGCAAGGCCGGTCCGTCGATGTTCTTGCCAAGCCGTGTGAATTCCTGGCGAGCCCACGTGATCGCGTCCCGGTCCCGCAATTCTGGGCATTCGACGACCGTGGCGTTTTTCGAGCAGACTTTGTATAGCTTTGAGCGTTTGTCGATCCGGGTGGCAATCATGATGAGGATGGTGGATTCGGCGGGGTTCTCAAGATAGTTCAGAAGTGCGCCGGCCGCCGACTCCGATTCATAGCGCTCCGCGCCATGGATTACTACGACCTGCCGCTCACTCAGGAAGGGGAGGGTCTGGCAAACCGACACAACTTCTCCGGGATCGGCTTCGTCGGCGTAATAGGTGGTATAGGCCAAGTCCCGTGTGTTGGGATCCACGTAGAGGGCGACCAGCCGGTCCACGGCGCGCTGCGCCAGGACGGGTTCAAAAGTGGCTTCCCGGCCCTTGGGCCCTTTGTGGGGGCAGAAGAGATAAACGGGGGCCGGGGCCTCGCTGTCGACGGTCTTCAGGAAATCGAGGACTTCCAAGGGGCTACCACGGCTCGACGGTGCGATAAAAGATATCCGAAGCCAATTGTTCGAGCGCTTCCGATGCGCCCCGGTTCTCCTCTTCGCTTGCGAAGGAGCGGACGGTCGGCAGGTAGACCTCGGCGTTTCCGCGAAGCCGATCCGATGACTGGCCCGAAGCCCGCGTGTAGAAGCTGGTTTCGCCGGCCATACGCGGTTCTTCCCAGAGAACCGCTCCGGTATGGCCATCCGTCAACCTCGCGCCCGCGAGGACAACGCACAGGAACTGGGTGACCTCGTCTTCTTCGTCGTAGGTGACGCCCTTGAGCTGATAGTCGAGAATCACGCCTTCGAGGATGAGGTCGGCTTCGTCGCGGTTGACCACCTGGAGCCGGCCGTCGGTGATGAACTTGCGCGTGACAGCATTGGTGAGCGGCGCTTGCAGGTCATACTCGCGGCTCATGTTCTGAAATGCGGAGACGAAGACTGTCTGGTACTTGTCGTCCAGCGAACTGTGGGTCGTGTACCCGCAGCCGGACCCCGCGACGATCGCGAGTACCAACCCTGAAAATGCTATCCAACGGGTCTTCATGAAGAGGCTGTCCACCGTTTGCTGTGGCCATGTTCCGCCAACCACGCTGCCGCCTCGGAGGCGGCGGGGGTGTTGGGGAACTGTTCCACGACCACTTCATAGTAGATCGCGGCGGAGTCGAACTTGCGGCGTTTCTCATAGAATTTCGCCGTCATCAATCGCTGCTCGGCGACCTTGTTCAACATCTCGGACCGAATGCCTTCTAGTTCCGCGACACGGCTGTCGCCCGGGAAGCGGGCTTTGAAGTCGTCGATGGCGGTGACCGCCAAGAGGCTTGGCGACTGATCGTAGGCCGGGGGCAGAGATGCCTTATAGTACGTTATGGCCAGCGAATAGCTGGCTTCGTCCACCCAGTCGGAGCCGGCGTAGTCTTCGATGACGCGCCGGTATTCGTATGCCGCCTCCGTGTACTCCTCCAAGGTGAAGTGACAGAGGCCGACTTTATACTGCGCTTCCGCGGCGGACGCCGTGAAGGGCTGGTTGTCGATCACCATGGCGTAGACGTCGATGGCGCGGCGCAAGGGGCGCTTCTTGAAGGGGCGCCAGAAACGCTTCGTCAAGTTTGCCTGGCCTTTGTCGTAGAACAAATCGCCGATCTCGTACTGCTTGGCGATGACGTCGTCGAAGAGTTCGCTTTCGGGGTAGGTGGTTACGACCTGCTGGAACTCCCGCGCGGCGGCGAGGTGATCCCCTTGGGCCATCTTGATCTCGCCGCGAAGGTACTGGTTGTCGTCCGCGAATTCGGTATCGCCGTAGTAATTGTCGAACTTCTCGGTTTCCCGGAGCGCGCGTTTGTAGTCGCCCTGCATCATGAGGCTTCGCGCGAACTCGACCTGCAATTCCGGGGTCTCCTTGGGCAGGCGCTTCACGTTGATAAAGCGGCCGGTCTGAGGCGACCAGGTCCATTGCGCTTCCGCAACGGTTTGAAAGAGTAGGAACGGGACCAGAGCCGCTACGGCCCAGGAAAGGGATGTGCGCATTCTCACGCCTCCAAGCAGGTTCACCGTGTTCGCGATTGGACGCAGCCCATGGACGGTAAGTCCAACGGCCACTGACAACAAGAGCGATTCTAGCAGTACCGTCGCTTCATAAGCAAGACAGCGCGGAGACCCTTTTCCCGGTCTCCGCGCTGCCGTAACGATTCGCTATTCCGCGGCTTCGGCTTCCTTCAATGCTTCCAGCTTCTCCTTCTGGTAACCGCCTTTGGCTTTGTCGGAAAGGTAGACCAGGAGGAAGACGACGGTGACGATTACCGGCAGGATAGCCCAAATCTGCAGGGCGCGGGCCGCGCCAAAGTTGTCATTGATGCGGCCGATGATCGGGCCTGCGATGGACGTTGAGAAACTCCCTACACCACCGATGATGGCAAGGCCAAGGGCGCCGGTCTTCGGGCAGCGCTCGCTCGTGATCCCGAGCATGGTCGGCCACCAGAAACACACGCCAACATACACCAAGGTCGCGGCGAAGAAGAACATCGGCGCGCTGTTCGCATAGTAGAAGAGGAACAGGCCCAGCGCCGCCACCGGCGCGGTCACCATCATCAGTGCCACCGGCGTCAGGAATGCGTGGACGGGTTTGCTGAAGAACTGGCGCAGAATGTACATGAGAATGCTGCCCCAAACCAGCGCCAGAATTCCGCCGCGGCCGCCAAGAAGATCGTTGTAGATATTGGCGATCCATTGGCCCGTACCCAATTCCGTCGCGGCGGTAAGCCACATGACGACGAAGAGAATGTAGAAGAGGGGACGCCGCAGGGCCTCTGAGAACATCTCGCTGAAGGGTACGCCCGAAGCCACGCGCTCGGTGGCGGGGAATTTTTGCCCCATAATCATGAACGTATAAATCACGGCCGGAATCAGGATCAGCGCCATTTTGATTTTCCAGCCAATTTCGGGTGCAAGTCCAATCTGATCTTCAGACAAGAGCCAGGCCAACACACCGCCGATGACGATACCGCCGGGGAACCAGGCATGGAACAGGGTCAGTTTGTGGGTTTTTTCCTCAGGATAGAGTGTCGCGATCAGGGGGTTACAGACCGCTTCAACCAAACCGTTGCCGGCGCCCACTACAAATGTCGCAAACACCACAACCCAGAAGCTTGGGGCGAATATGGTCAGCAGAACGCCCCCGATATGGCACGCGGCGGCGAGCCGCAGCAGGTTGCCCATGCCGAGAAGATCGACCAGCGGTCCTCCAAAAATGATCGCCAGGCCAAACGAGAGAAACGCGATGCCCGCGATGATCCCCAGATTTTGCTTGACCAGGTCCGTCTCTTCGCTGATGCCCAGGATGGTGTTTGCCCAGTCCGGCAACGACGAGGCAACGCCGCTTTCGTGCTGCGCGTCCACATAGGGCTGCACGAACTCGGACTCAAAGTCCGTCATAATATCGCCGCGAATGGCGAATGACATTGCGGTCGCAATCAGGGCAATATTGCTCGCCCAAAACAAGATCCGTCGATTCATGGTCTGCTCCCTCCGGCCCGTGCGTCGATAACACCCCTCGATGATGTGCCTGTGCTGCGTAACCCTGCCGCAGCCAAAGCCCGGATGATACTACTTACACCCCTCCATGAGGTCAAGCCGCGTATACGGCATTGGCCGCAGCCACAGCGACGCCACGCTCAATGGGTGCTCCCATGTTTCCGAGGACTGCGTCCATGGCGCCGAGACAAAGGAGTACGTTCTTCTGGCTGGACGCGTGACCCATGAGGCCGATGCGCCAGATCTTGCCGGCCATCGTGCCCAATCCCGCGCCGATTTCCAGGCTATATTCGCGCAGTAGTGCCGACCTCACCTTCGCTTCGTCAACGCCTTCCGGCACGGATACCGCGTTCAATTGAGGCAACCGGTACGGTTCCGCGACGACGAAGGACAGACCCATGGCCTCGAATCCGGCTCGTAAGGCCCGGTGGTTCAGCATGTGCCGCGCCCAGGCGGCCTCCAGTCCTTCTTCCTGGAGGATAACCAGCGCCTCGTGCAACGCGTAGAGCTGGTTGATGGGCGCGGTATGATGGTAGGCGCGCTTGCCCTCGCCGCCCCAGTACGAAAGCACCAGTTGCAGGTCGAGAAACCAGGATTGCACTTTGGACTTGCGCGCCTTGATCGCGTCCACGGCGCGATCGCCGAAACTGACGGGGGCGATTCCGGGGGGCGCGGAGAGACACTTCTGCGTGCCCGAGTAGATGGCGTCTACACCCCACTCGTCGACTTTCACGGGGGTTCCGCCCAATGCGGTCACGGCGTCCACGATGGCGAGGCAATTGTGTTTGTGGGCAAGTTCCACGAGGGACTTCACGTCCGACTCGGCGCCGGTCGAAGTTTCCGCCTGCACGAAGGCCAGGATCTTCGCGTCGGGGTTCGCCTTCAGCGCGTCCTCCGCCTTGCTGGGATCGACGGGCGCGCCCCACTCGTCCTGGACCATGATGGCGGTGCCGCCACAGCGCTCGACGTTCTCTTTCATTCGCCCGCCAAATACGCCGTTTTGACACACGACGACTTTGTCACCGGGCTCCACGAGATTGACGAAACAGCACTCCATACCGGCCGACCCCGGAGCGGACACGGGGAAGGTCACGGCGTTCTTCGTCTGGAACGCGTACTGAAGCAGCGTTTTCACCTCGTCCATCATGCGGATGAACTCGGGATCGAGATGCCCAATGGTCGGCCGGGACAGTGCGGCGAGGACGCGAGGATTCAGGTCCGAGGGCCCGGGTCCCATCAGGGTGCGCTCGGGCGGATAGAAGCTTGCGGTCATGGATATGAATCTCCCCAATTGAATAGATGGCGTTGGCGTTCTTCCAGGATTTAGGAGCGCCGCACATCCTAACGCGCCGGATAGGCCGACGCCAAATCCTCTCGCACCCTCAGAATAGACTCCCCTGTCTATTTTGGACTAAAGGTGGCGGATTGACATTGTCGGTATCGGTATCGGGATCGGGATCGCCGGTGCATCGCGTTCTCCTACCTTGATACTGATCCCGATAGCGATACCGATAGCGAAGAAATCTATCCGAGTTTCCCTCGAGATGGATTCGCAATGCAATGCATGTCGAGTATAGAATTAAGGCTGTCAATACACGGTGGCGGTATCATGGCGAAACATCCGATTCGATATAAGCAGAATCGTCTTCAGCAACTGCGCGGGTTCTACTATGCGGCGCGCGAGAAGAGCATCTCCAAAGCGGCCGAGCGGATGGCGCTCAGCCAGCCGTCTGTTTCCCTGCAAATCCAAGCTTTGGAACGCGAATTCAAGACAACACTGTTCGAGCGGCGCGGACCCAAGATCGACCTGACGCCGGACGGGCAGTTGCTCATGGAGTTGGCCCAGCCGTTGGTCGAAGGCATCGACTCGCTGGAGGATGACTTCGTCGCCCGTCGCGATCAAGTGGATCGCGGGCGCGTGGACCTGGCTGCCGGCGGCTCGACGATACTGTATGTGCTGCCGCGGTTTGTGGAGGCCTTCGTGAAGGCGTATCCGGGGATCGAACTGAAGATTCAGAACGTCACCGGGCGGGATGGCCTTGCGCTGTTGCGCGAAGGCGAAGTCGATTTTGCCGTCGGGCCTTTGCTGGACACGCCCGATGACGTCGTGTTTTACCCGATCCTCTCCTACGAGCCGGTGCTCATCGCGCCGCGCGATCACCCCCTAGCCACGAAGGAACGGGTCACGCTGAAGGACATTTCCAAGTATCCGCTCATCCTGCCGCCCCGGCATTTGAGCACGTGGCGCATCGTAGAGAGCGTGTTCGCTCAGCGCGGTCTCAAGTACGAAGTGAAACTCGAAGTGGGGGGCTGGGAAGTCATCAAGACCTACGTGGAGCTGGGGCTGGGGATTTCCATCGTCATGAGCATCTGCATCACCGGCGATGAGAACCTGGCCGTGATCCCCGTGGGCAAGTACTTCCCGAATCGCACGTACGGGGTCGTGTTACGCAAGGGAAAGGTGCTCTCCGCGCAGGCGAAGCGGTTTATCGAGATTATGGACCCTTCGATTGAGCTTTGAGGGACGGCAGGGACAGCATAGACAGCAGAGACAACAAGGGCACCAGAGAGGACATTTTCAGAATCGCCGCGGAATCATGGCGGACGCAGTGAGTCGCCTTCTCTAAACCTCTCGAACGATCTTCGGCCCTCGCGGTTTCTCGAGGTTCGTCGATTCTCGCGTGCCCTACGGTCCCTGTTGTCCTTGCTGTCTCTGCTGTCCCTCAGCTAACCGAACAGGGACCCCGCAATCGACGTCAGCGTTCGCCAGAACAGAAATCCCAACATCGCCAGCCCGATGATTCCCAGTCCGATGCTTACAGGGCCGTTTCGCAAATCGCCCATGGTCTTCTTGCTGGACGTGATCACCAGCAGGATAATTCCGGCCAGCGGCGCAGCGATGAGCGTCGAGGCCTGCGCCAGCAAAACCGATGTCGTGGTGCCCGCACTATAGAGAAGCGTGGTGATTCCAACGACGCACCCGATGACCATGCAGATCGCCGCGAGGATGCGGGCAGGTTTGCCCTCCATGCGCGCATCCAGACCCAGGCCGTCAGCCAGAATGGCCCCACCCGCACAGGCGTTCACGATGAACGACGAGAACGACGCGGCGCCCAGACCCAGGCAAAACACGAGGTTCGCGAAGGGTCCGAGAAGTTCGCCGAACTGATTCGCCAGGTCTCCGGCAGATTTGAAATCCGCGCCTGTACCGAAAAGGGTCTGGGCCGCGCCAATCATGATTACAATGACGATGGTCCCCAGAATCGCGATGCCAGTCCAGGCGTCGCCGATGGCGTTGCCGAGATTATCCCGGTTCCAGCCCTTCGCGCGCACGAGGTAGGCCTGGTACAAGGCGGCGATGATCGAGAAGTTCGTGGCCAGCATGGCCGCGGCAATCGTGGCCTGGCCGGGGCCCAGTTTCGGCACCAGCCCGGCGGCCAGCTTCGGCACACTAAGCCCGGTGAAAAACAGATTGGTGACAAAGCAGATTATCATCACCGCCACGAGCAGCATCATGAGCCGTTCCAGCACGACGTAGACGTGCCGGGCGAAGAAAAGGAAGGCGAGGGACAGGCCCGTGAACACGATGGGCCATATCCACAGGGGCGTGCCGGTCACGCCGCTCACGGCAAACGCCACGCCGAGGTTGTTCCCGAACTGGAAACCGGCGCACACGAAGAAGGCCGACAATCCGACCAGCACGGACAAGATTCGCCCCCGGTGCTCAGAGAGATACGCAAGGGGAGTCGTATCCAATGCGCAGCCCAGCCGCGCGCCCATGGCGGTATACGTGGCCATCAGGATACCCGCTGCGACCACAACCCAGATGAGGCCGTAGCCCGCCTCCGCACCGGCCCGGCTGGATGCAATAATGCTCCCCGGCCCCAACACCACCGAAGCCGTTATCAACCCAGGACCCAAGCGCTTGAACAACTGTTGGATGAGATTCATGGAAAGCGATATTGACGGGCATGCGAAGGGAAGTCAAGAGAACGGGCTTCCGTGGTATCGACGTTCCGCTTCGCTACCAATCGCTGCATTCACGTGCTATAATCCGGCCTCTTTCCCGATTTTCTTGAATCCACAACCCAATTGTATGGAGTGAGGAATGGCTGACAAAGTTAAAGCGACGAATATCACGTGGCATCAGGCCGATATCACGAAGGAAGACCGCGAGAAGCAGAATGGCCACAAGGCGGTCGTTATCTGGTTCACGGGACTTTCCGGTTCGGGCAAGTCCACGCTGGCCCACGCGGTGGAAAACGCCCTGCACGAGGCGGGTTGCCGCACCTTTGTGCTGGATGGCGACAACATCCGCCACGGTTTGAATAAGGATCTCGGGTTCTCACCGGAAGACCGCGAAGAGAACATCCGCCGCATCGGCGAGGTCGCCAGCTTGTTTACGCAGGCCGGCGTGATCGCCATGACCGCGTTCATTTCCCCCTATCGTGCCGACCGCGACAAGGCCCGTGCTATTGCTGGCGAGGGGAACTTCGTCGAGGTGTATGTGAAATGCGCGTTGGACGTTTGCGAAGAGCGCGACCCCAAGGGGCTGTACAAGAAGGCCCGGGCCGGCGAGATCAAGGAATTCACCGGAATCTCGGCACCTTACGAAGAACCGGACCACGCGGAGCTTGTGGTGGATACGGGTGCACAGACGCTCCAGGAATCCGCCGAATCGGTCCTTGCTGCACTGCGCGACCGTGGAATTATTGAGTAGGTTGATCCGGTCGCGGCATTTTCTTGAGGAGATATTCGGTATTTGCGGGATTTGGACCCATCCCCTTGGGGGTGGGTCCAAATTTGCACCGCTCAGCCACAATATATTGCGTGCAGCATGGCGTTGTGCTACAATCGACCCCTAAACAGGGGCAAGCACTATGCGATTCGGCAAGCGTAGCAAAAATCCACTCTCGTGGGGTTGGCGTGGAGCGAGCGTCGTCGAAGCACCATTACCTGAAGAGAGCGATGGTTCCGCCAGTGAATCAACCGAAGTCCAGCCGATCCAGAAGCTTGCGATCCACAACCCAGAAGTCCCCTCAACCATGGCCCGGTCCGGAACGGGAGACCACGTCGTGACCAGTGATCCCACGCAACGCCTACTCACTTCTCTGGGACGTTTCCAACGCCACTTCATGAAGGCCCGGGAGGGCGCTCCGCAGGCTCAGTGGTCCGACGAGTGTATGAACCACTTGATTCACGGCGTGGAAATCGCGTTGGAACAAGGTTGGACCGATCTCGTCGAAGCGCTCACGGAAACGGGCAGGATCCTTCAGTCTTACGAGGACGCCGGACGGGCCAATGAGTGTGTCCATTTCCTCGCCGATAGTTACGAGATCATGTGTCTCATGGTCGGGGACCTTATCGTGGACAAGGTCCGGCCGGGGGTGCTTCGAAAATGGCGAGACTGCTATCAGAATGCCCTGGAAGACTTGTCCGTGGCGGGGCTGCAGCTTGTTCAGGACGACGATTCAAGCCGATTTCACAGTCATGGTACCGCGGATGCGCAGGCACCGGCGGCAGGAACGCCCGAGACACACGCCGGCGAAGGTTTTGATTCGCCGGACCTCGCTTCTGACTTGGCACCATCGAGTTTCGGTGGCTTGGAGGAATTGCCTCCACTGACTCCCCTCGATTCGGGCTTGAGCGGTGAGACGCCGGAGATGCCCTTCTCGGCAGATGATGCCGAGGAAGTGGAGTCCCCCTTCGGCGAGCTTATGATGGACGAAGAGCCCTTCGACGCGACCGATTTGGCACCGCCAGAATTTGACATCCCCCTGGAACCCGGCGCGGACGCGATGGAGGAGTCCTACGCAGCGCGAGATGCGGAAATGGATGCCACGGCTTCCGAGGCACCCAGTTCCGATGCCGGGCACGGACTCGGCGCAGGCGTCGCCGAGACGCTGGACATGTTGTGCGACGGCTTGGCGCGAATCGAGGGCGATCCGAACGGCGCGCGCGGGACCGTGTTTCTCGCGATCGAGGATGGGCTTGCTTCCCTGCGTGAGTGGGCCGGGCAACAAGGTTGGAGTGGTTCGCTGGCCGCCTGCGATGCCATGTCCCGCTTGTGCCAGGCTGGGGCGAATCCGGCCGCGCCGCTTGGCGACCGGTTCTTTGAGACCGCCTACGCCTTTGGCGGCGTATACGGCGAAGTCCAGGACCAAATCGATGACGAAAGCCTTCGCAGTTGGATTGTCGAATGCGATACGTTGATTGACGAATTGTCGGGCGAGCCCTCGGAAGCGGAGTCGCAGACCGAGTTGCCGTCCGATTCCGGTGAGGAGACCCCTTTCGAGATTCCCGTTTCGACGGAAGCCACCGAAGACGTGAACCTCGAAATGGAGGTTCCATCGCTGGAGAACGACGTGCGCGCAGAATCACCGCCCCCGTTGCCGCCGGAACTTCCGGTGGAATCGGAATCCGAGGCGGTCGAAGCGGATGAAGCGCAGATCACGGTCACTCCGTCGGATTCGGACGAGCAGTTTGTCGAGATATCGTCCGCCGTGCCGCCCCCCATCGTGAAGTCACCGGACGACGATCCGGCTGCCCATTTCCTGGAGACGGCGAGGCAGGCCATCGGTTCCGGCGCGACGGCCGATGCCAAGCTGTTTGCCATGCAGGCGGCAGCCAGTATCGCGCAGGCGCAGGCGAAGGAGGCCGAGTCCCGCGTTCGCCAGGCGGAGATCCGACTTCAAGAGACGGTCAAGTCCATCGAGAGCGCCCGGGACCAGGTTAAAGCCGCCGAAGCCCAAGTGGAGCAGGCGGAGACGCGCGTCGAGGAAGGCAAAGAACAGCTTGCCGACCGCGGCCGCCATACGCACGGTGTGTTGGGAAGTCTCGAAGGGATTCGATCCCGGATCGCGGATCTCGACCGCCGGATTCAGGAATTGCAGGCGCAGCGCGACGAAGCCACGCGCCAGCAGTCAGCCGCCGAAGACGCCCTCAGCGAAGCGCGCCAGCAAGAGAGTGACGTGAAAACCCAGCTTGACGAGTTGAAGAATGCCGAGCAGATGGCTCGTGTCCAACTGGAAGATTCCCGAGGGCAGGTAAAGCTCTTGCAGCGGAAGCAGGGCGAGATCGAGGCGCTCATGGAGCGGGCCCGCGACAGCTTGACCAAGTTCCGGGAATCCATGGCGGACATTGACCGGACGATCGAATTGATTCGGAATGCGGAAACGAGCGCCGCGCTGGAGAACGACGACCTTCTCTTCTAGTTCTCCGGTATTGGCGCGATATCCGCGCAGGACTATTGGCAGTTCGACTTCAGCACTCGCTGAAATCACGCAACACGCCACCAACCACAGGGACCCAGTGTGCGGAATCGAGGGGAAATCGTAGGGGTAGTCGACTTCGGGTCCCGTGCTATCCGCGTTCTCATTGCCCGTCGCGAGCCGGATGGCACGATCCAGATCATCGGCCACGGCACGGCGCCCGGCCACGGTTGCGTGTCTCAGGGCGTTATCCAGGACCGGAACGCCGCTCAAGTTGCACTGAAACGGGCGCTCGCCGACGCGGAACGCGAGGCGCGCGTGCGTGTGAAGTCCCTGTTCTGCGGTGTTAACGGCAAGAACGTGGATACCTTCATTCGGGAAGGCAACGTGAAGGTCGAGCGCGAGGTCGTTGAGTTGACGCACATCGCCGAAGCGCGGGACATCGCCTCGCGGGATATCCTGGCGGCGGGGAAACGCATCACCTCGTCCATCAGCGCCCAGGAGTGGTATGTGGACGACATGCGTGTCATCGACCCGGTTGGAATCCGGGGCCAGGTGCTGAAGACGCGGGTCCACTTCGCGCGGTTGCCAGGCGTTATCGAAGACAATCTCGTCGCATGTATCGAGTCGCAGAGCCGCGAACTCGAAGACATGATTTTTGTTCCCGTTGCATCCGCGTTGGGTTGCCTTACGCCGGAGGATATGGAGCTGGGTGTGGCGGTGCTCGACCTGGGCCGAAGCGTTTGCGGGTTGGCGGTCTATCGCGATTTTCGCATTCTTGGAACAAACTGTTTCGAGTGGGGCGGATACCACATTACGCGCGACGTGGCCGCGGGACTCCAAGTGAGTTTCGAGGAAGCCGACGAGTTGATCCTGGAATACGGG
>CAZWDH010000140.1:0-17431 GCA_964632865.1 uncultured Nitrospiraceae bacterium | reverse complement strand
GGGGCAAGGGGGATGTTCTTTTTGGTTTCTCGCGTCGTGCCTTGCGATGCTACGGTGATGCGCATGCTACGATATGCCCCATGCGGAAACATTGGCGGCGGATTCGGGAGCATTGGAACCGCACGGACACGGTCGTGATGGCGACGAACCATGCGGCCTTGGGGGTGTTTGTGGCGAATTGCTGGTGGCACTCGCCGATTGTCTGCCAGCTTGCCAGCGCGGTTCCCCTCGCCTTTCAGATCCGGCGCGCGGTACGGGCGGACCGGCGATTGCGCGATGCCCTCGTTTTCGGGGCCATCATCGGCTTTGCGTGGCCCGTCGGCGAAGGTCTCGTGACGGCGGCCTTCGGTTGGTGGGGAGAGTACCTCGCGGCGGGCATCACCATCTGGCATACGCCCCTCTACTGCATCCTCATCGGCTGGCTGGCCTCAACCCACCTCTACTACCTGTCTCACCGGCTCGAAGCGATGGAGTACGGCCGAACCACCGGCATCGCGGTCGTCGGCCTCACGGCATTCGGCATGGGACTGCTCGGCGAGAACCTGTTCGTATGGGCAAACATGTGGCGCTACGACACCTCCGGACTGGACTGGTGGGCCATCCCAGCCTTCGTTCCCGTCGCCTACGGCGCGGGATACGCCATCCTGCCGCTACTCAACCGCTGGCGCGCCGAAGCAACCGCCCTCGCCTGCGGCGCGGTGTTGATTGTGACCTGCGTAGGCTTCGGCCTTGCATCGGGCTTCTTCCCCCGCTGACCGAAGTGCCTTGGTCCTTCCAGGCCAGAATTCGAGGTGCCTTGGCCTTCCAGGCCACGATTCTTTGTGTCACGGGCTTCCAGCCCGTGGCGGTGAGTCCTAAGCATATCGGCAGTTACGAACGAGCATGCCAGATTGGTCAACGTGTGAAGAAACCGTGGGCCGGATGCCCACGTATGTGCACGGGCGGGACGCCCATGCTCCTTCTGGGGCTTACTCGGCTGGTAGACCGGGGACGACCCGCTCGGGCAAGGGGTGTGCCTCTCTCGTTATGACGATCCTTACGGATTCGTCTTCGACGTCCGCGATGGAAAAGGTTGCATCCGCAGTGGCTATAGCTTGAGGACCTGCGACTGCCGATACCGGAATTCCTTCGCGGGCCTCCGCCACGGCAATCGGATTCGGGAAGAGTCCATACACGGAATTTGGCAGGTCCCCGGTCAGCGTTACCACGCCGCCGGCGGTGCTCCACTCCGTGACGACATCCTGCCGATGTTTTGTCCGTTCCGCGCGCAGGGGGAGAATGCTTACGGCCGGGACGGCCTCGCTGAAGATCGTGTCGTAGGCGATGGCGTCGGACAGGTTCATGGGGGCGCCATAGTAATCCCGGTAGTCGGGCAAGACGCCAATAGGCTCCTCCCCCGCTGCTTCCTTCGCTTGAGCCTGAAACGCCGCAACCCGTTCCCCGGCATCGTGCCAGCGCCGGACTGAGATGAATTGCATGGCGAACAGAATGATCACGAGGCTGGTCGTGATGCCGACCATGGAGATGCGCCACTTGGGATGTTCCATAATGCGAAAGAACAGTGCGACCAGGCCTATGGTGAAGAAGGCGTTGGCGAGCAGCAACTGGCCCCCGCCGATGAGGGATACGAAATCCACGGGCCGGTCGAGCGGTCCCAACCGCAGCGCCACCATCGCGAGGACGCCGAACAGAATGACCGGCCGTCGCGCCTTGCGGTAGATGAGGGCGAAGAGGCCAATGACCACCAGCACCGCGAGCCATGCGAGCCAGGGCCGCTCGTGGAACGCAACCACGGTTTTCGGAAGGAAGCCCAAGGGGTAGAACAGGAAATACAGGGGCGTCATGCGCTGGGCAAGGTGGACGCCCGAGGTGATGAGGTCACCCGCATGCGCGAACAGCCCCACCATACCGGCCACAAAGAAGACACCGAGCCTGGCGAAACTCCGCTCTCCCGTCCTGGCGACGAGAAGCTCGAACAGAACGATGACAAGGATCAGGGTGGCGTTGCTCGCGTAGGGCACGGTCGCGACGATGAATAGCACGAAGGCCACGGAGACCTTCCAGGCCTTGGGGTTCCGCACATGCGCCGCATAGGCGGTGAGTGCGAGGAGCGCGATCAGGCAAGGGATAAGGTCGCCGACGCCGGAGATATTGAGGACGGCTTCCGAATGGACCGGATTGGCCAGAAAGAGACACGCCGACAAGGTTCCGAACCACCAAAGCCCGCGAACGGTCAGGTTTGTGAAGTAATAGACGCACATGACGCAGGCGTACAGAAGCAGCATGTTGACGAGATGGTAGCCGGGCAGCCACGTGCCGAAGACGGCCATCTCCAGCCGAAACAGTTGACCGGCGACGAACGGGAGGTCGCTTCCTGCCGTCGCGAGGGCCTCGAAATCCCGGCCCATGGGATAGGTCGTTACACTCCAAATATAGATGATGAAAAGATATACGAACAGCGATACCGCGTCATAGGTGTCGTGGTAGCGCATCCGGAGTGCAACGAGCGGATGGGGTTTCTTGTTGGGGTCACGCATAGCGCCAAAGTCTACTGGCCGGGTTCAACGAAGATCAACCTTGACGGTAAACCGTTTAGCGATATCGCCCGTCCAAAACGGAGTAGCTGCCAGACGGCTGGTAACGGTATCCTTACGAACGGTAGATAGGGTGCTTGCGAGGGCCTATTCAGCTCTCGTACACTGGGGTTCCGGCCGGCGATTTCTGGTGACACGACGGCCAATGAGACTTGGAGTGTGAAGGCATGATTGCACGTATTTTGTTTTCTCTTGGGCTGGCACTGTGTGGTTTTCCCATGGCGCTTGCGCAGGCGGATTCTGGCGCGGCGCACGCGAACGACCTCCCTTCCATCGCCCGAAACTTCCGGTTGAACGACCATCTCGACGGGTCCCACGAGTTGTACCGCTATCGGGACTCGAAGGCCATCGTGCTGTTCTTCGCGGGTAACGGGTGTCCCATCGTGCGGAAAAGCGTGGCGACGTTGAAGGAAATCCGCGATACCTATGCCAACCAGGGCGTCGCGTTTCTGATGGTTGACGGGAATCCTGGCGACGACAAGGACAGCGTGGTCGAGGAGGCCAACGAATTCAGCATCGATTTCCCGATTCTTCTGGACGATGCACAGACTGTAACAGAAGCGCTCCAGGTCGATCGGACCGCGACGACTTTCGTGATCACGCCGGGTAACTGGAAGATCGTGTACCGGGGCGCCATTGATGACCGGCTCGGCTACGGCGCGGAGAAGCCGCAACCCACGCACCGCTGGTTAACGGATGCGTTGGACGCGGTTCTCGCAGGACAGCCGGTGGATACGCCGTTCACCGAGGCCAAGGGGTGTCTCATCGATCGGCTTCCCGAGCCGAAGAAGATATCGTACTCGCGGCACATCGCGCCCATGCTGCGGGAGAAATGCGCGACCTGTCATCGGGAAGGCGACATCGCGCCCTTCCCGATGGACAGCTACGAAGAAGTGGTCGATCACAAGCGCATGATCAGGGAAGTGGTCATGACGAAACGCATGCCGCCCTGGCATGCCGACCCGCACTATGGACGGTACGAGAATGACAACGGCCTGACCGTAGAAGAGACGCGGCGCCTGTTGGCGTGGCTCGACGACGATGCGCCGCGAGGCCGGGGCCGCGATCCGCTCGCCAAGGTCGAGCCCATGGAATCGTCCTGGCCGCTGGGCGAACCGGATATTGTCGTGTCCATGCCGAGGTCCATCGCCGTTCCCGCAACGGGGGTGTTGGACTACGAATACGTCCGGGTCCCCTACACCGGGACGGAAGACGTGTGGGTGAAGGCGGCGGACGTGTTGCCGGGCGCGCGGAGCGTCGTGCATCACGTGCTTGTGTTCATCCGGTATCCGGAGCACCTTCGCCATCTGCAACCCGACTACGAAGGCGGATTGGACGGCTTCTTCGCGGGGTATGTCCCCGGCATGCAGCCATCCTTCTTCCCGGAAGGGACGGCCAAGTTTGTGCCCGCGGGGTCCGAGTTCGTCTTTCAACTGCACTACAGCACGACTGGTAAAGCGGAAGAAGATCTCAGCAAGCTGGGGTTGTACTTGAACAAGGGCGAGCCGAAACGGGAGTTGTTCACCCGGGCGGCGAGCAACACAGAAATCGCCATCCCGCCGGGCGATCCGGCTTTTCCGGCAAAGGCGGCGTACCGGGTCGGGGAAGACACGGTGCTCTATTCCATGTCTCCGCATATGCATTTCCGCGGGAAGAGCTTCCGGTACGTGGCCGATTTCCCGGACGGGTCGTCGGAGGTCTTGCTGAACGTCCCCAACTACGATTTCAATTGGCAGACCATGTATCGCTTCGAGGAGCCGAAGGTGTTGCCGGCAGGAACGGTGATCCGGTGCGAAGGCGCTTTCGACAATTCGATTGCGAATCCGATGAACCCCGACCCGGAGAGTTGGGTCTATTTCGGTGAGCAGACCTTTGAAGAGATGTTCATCGGCTACTTGCGGTATGCCTATGTGGACGGCGACAGCAGCGCCAGACAACAGGACGGGATGTTCGCCGAGGGGGAACGTCTGGGGCTGGGCGTTCCCGTAACGGCCGATAGCCTGGTAGGCACCATGTGGCGGAGCGGCCGGTTCCGGATCCGTTTCCTCGCGGACGGCGAAGTCCGTGTCGGGCGCAATATGAAGGGATCGTGGCGCATCGAAGACGATCGCGTCATCATTCACATTGCGAACGACGACCACATCCTTCGTATCGACGGCGACAAGCTCGTCGGCGATGATGGCCCATTGCCCAACATCCAACGCGCGGATGCGACCTGACGCTCAGAACGCCTTGGAAGGATTGACAGGCAGTCGTTCTGCCTTGTGTCTGATGGCGTCGACCCGCCACAGCGAATAGGCTGCGTAGGCGTGGGCAGGAATCGCGCTCAGCGGTTCCGCTGTAAGCACGAGCAAGGTTTCATGGTTCATCCAGGAAAACGAGACCGGTTCCCCCGCGATCGCTGCGACTTGGGGTTGGGTTCTGGCGATGTTGCAGTACCAGAGTTGGTTTCGCGGGTCGACCCACGCGACGTATGCGCCTTCCGGAGAGACTTTGGCCAAAGGGGGTGCGTACTCCAATGGAAGAATCGTCTCGTAGGTTTCCGAAGCCGGATCGAGTCTGATGATTGCCCCATCGGTGCTGACATAGACGACAAAACCTCCGGTCCCGTTCCAGGCAAGGTTGCTTGCCGCCGGGGGACATTCGATGGGATCAACATTGAATGGCTCCCAGCTTACGCGTTGGATTTGAGATGATTCAGCCGCCACGTACGCTGAATGGTTGCCGACCCCAATCGGGACGAGGCTTCCGGCGCGGGCTCTTGCCCCGATTGAAGCAACTGAGATAGACGAACTTCCGGGCGCCCATCGATACCACTTCCCGGTTCCGTAATTCTGGAGATAGGCGATGTCCCCTACCCAGCTCAGCGGACGAAACCCTTCTCGTGCGATCTCTTCTACCTCTCCATCTCCGGGGTTCCACGCATAGAGGGGGCCGGCGTCGAGCAGGAACGTGCTGGTGTCGCGTCTGCCGACGGGATCTGACCTCAACTCGGAAGGCAGGTTGATCCGGTCTGAATGGGCTAGATCAGGCGCCAGCAATGCGAGACGATCCGCGCCGCGCCCCATGGGGTTTGGATTTGCGGTCAAAAGAATCTCCCCGGTCGCGAATCCCTGAACGGCGCGTGGCAGAACGCGTCGCGGCCAGACGTTGTTTCCGCGGAGCATGTCGGGATAGGTGAACGTGGGATCGAGAATGATCGTATCCACCGGCGCATCAACGGGCAACAGAAACGAGCCGCCGTTCGCGCCCGGTTCAATCGCGGTTTGCGTGACGCGGCCGCCCGACACCAAGGCGACGGCCAGTTCGCCGAATACCGGGATGTCCCCCGGATTCGAGACGAGGATGCGAATGCCCGCGTCGCTGGAAATCACATCGTCGATGGCGTAGTCAAAGGTGCCTCCGCGCTCGAACCAGACGCGAAAGGTCTCGCGCAGGTCGGTCTCCGAGGCGAGCTCCAACTCCTGCAAGACCGCCGTGTACGAGACGGGGCGGTACCGATGAATGCGCAACAGATTCCGACAGCCGGAGATTAACCTATCTTGTCCTATTTGCGCGGCTATAGCCGAAAGCGTATAGGCCTGGCGGACCTGAATTATGGATGGGTCGCTCTTCGTTCCGTCGGCCGAGGGGCCAAACGAGTCCTGCAACGCAATCAGCTTCATGGGGAAATCGACGGTTGGAGGGCAACGAAGCGTCTCTATATAGCGGAGGAACTCCCGTTTCCCCCTGCCGCCCTGGAGTGCCAACCACGCGCTGTACTCAGCAAACCCGTGGACAATCCAGGCAGCGGCCTCCGGTTGTTGCGTAAACCAGCGTCCCGTAATCGTATTGCCCCACCAGTTCTGTGCCGTTTGGCGAGCCACGATTGCGAACTGTTCCGGACCGGGCTTGAGCGGCATCGGGGGAAGACCGAGTACCGAATTACCGCCGTTGAACGGCTCGTCGATATGCGAGTCAACCACAACCACCACATGGTCAAACCCATCGCTTTCGAATACCACGCGCAGGTAGCTGTAAGCCTCCCCCACGGTATTGAGCAGCGCTTGCGGGTCGGGAATCGGCGCATCCTGATCCCAGAGCAAACCGCATTGAACGGCCCCGTGAACACGGTTAAGACTCTGGTATGGACCCGCGATGAACGTGGCCCCGAGGACCGGCCGCTGTTCCTCCCAGGCAACTCGCTTCCGCTTCCGCGTTTCGTTCGAATTGATCGTTGGATTCGCAATAGCCGCCGTCCAGTCTTCGGGAATCTCGACGTAGCCCTGCATCAAAAAGAAACTGGTGAGGTCAGTAGGATGCCAAAGGGATAAGTGAGGAAGGATGACGCGATCGGATCCGATTAGCGCCGGCTGCAATGTATCGCCACTGGGCGATCCCGAATACGTTAATTGAACGGATACCGTCTCGCCTTCTCGCAATGCATCGGGGCACTTGATTTGAAGCGCCTCGCCATTGCGCCTGCATCGGACAGATTTGCCGTTCACCGTCGCTTTCTCGATGGTATATCCGGGATCAAGCAGAACGAGGAGTTCCCGCCGATCGGCTTCGAGAATCGTGATGGTCAGGTCCGCCGTCGCGGAGAGCGACCCCGGACTATCAGCGTTCGAGGGTATGATCGACGCAAGGACCACTAGTTCGGTAATGCGTTGACCCGCGATGGCGTCGTGGAGTTGGGATTTGCTGCTACCTGGCATGAGGGGTCCGAGGTACACAAACGCGACGTACGCGATGATGGCGATACCGGCGAGTAGAACCAGTCCAGAGAAGGGTCTACCCGCGCGGCGCTTCATGGTCTAGACCGGCCTGTCGTAAATCACCTGGGGTCCGGCGTAGGGATCGAACACGGTGATTCCCTCGTTGCCGAAGCAGGCGGTGACGGGCGCGCCTTTCCCCGCGGCAGTGTACTCGAAGTTGCGGCGGCACACTTCCCGGGCGGCGTGCACGATCAGGACGGAGAGGCGCGACTCTTCGGCGTCGGGGTAGGTGCCCTTGATGTCGTCGAGGGACTTGCCCAGGAATTTCATTTCCGCGACCTTCTCGACGCAGACGACGAGGCTGTCCACGCCGTAGCCGCAGTAGGCGTAGGTACCGTCCTCGCGTTTGACGTCGCGGGTGAAATGGGAGTTGCGGGTCTGTGTACCGACGCCGCCCTCGGTGTAGCGCAGCCCGCGGAACTGGGAATCGCACTCGACGAACCCGTTGATGCCGAAGATCTGGCTTTCCTGGTTGACGGGCCCTTCGAATTCGTCGGGCATGATCCAACTGTTGATGAAATCGATGCTCATGCCGTTGTCGAAGGTGACCTTTACCTGGACGGCGTCGTAAGCATCCATGTTGTATTCGTTGCGAAGCTTGACCTTCTGGCCAACGGCGTAGAGGCTGACGGGCTTCACGCCGAAGTACGCGACGAAGAGATCAGTCCAGTGGCACCCGACGTAGCTGAAGGGGTCGCTGCGTTCGGCCCACTTGCGAAAGACTTTCGTGGAGATCTCCAGCGGCTCTTCCAGGATCGCGCGGCCGTAGATGGGCGTGCCAATACGTTTCGAGATATCGTCGCGGATGCGCAGATGATCTGGGTCGTATCGCTTGTGCATATCGACGCCCACGAGCCGATTCGATTTCTTGGAGGCGGCGATAATGGCGTCGGTTTCGCCCGTGTCGAGCGTGAGCGGTTTTTCGCTGATGGCGTGAGCCCCGCGTTCGAGGGCGGCAAGAATAGGCGCGGCATGCAGATCGTCGGGCGTGGCCACGGCCAGAATATCGAGGTCGGGATTCGCGTCGAGGAGATCCAGCCAGGGCGTCTCGCCGTGGTATGCCTGGAAATCCATACCGAGTTTGCCGTACTCGTCGCGTTTGGACTGCCCCGTCTTTTCAGTCCGCGTCGCGAGGCCCACGAACTGGATGTCGATATCGCCCAACTTGCGGGCCATGTCGTCGAGGCCGAGACGGCCGAGCCAGGGGGCGAGCCCGAACTTCTCCAACTGGCAATAGGTGCGAAGATGAACGTCTCCGCCAAACATCCCCGCGCCAACTAAACCGATCTTAATCTGCCTCTGCACAAACCCCTCCTAAGTATCCTGTCAATCCATCGTTCGCGGAACCGTTTCGTTTGGTCAGGTAGCACCTTCCAAAAGCGACGGCGACTGCACGGGTGCGTTTTCTCCCCCCGCGGGAGCGTCGGGCGGCAATGAAATCTGGATACTCATGGTCGAGCGCGCCTCGTTCACGAGGTCTTCAATTATCTGTTGTTTCTTGCGCTGCACCATGGCGTTGGAGAGCCGTTCCTTCAGTTCTCCTTCCAGAGGAGCCGTCTTGCGGTCGGTGACTTTCATGATGTGCCAGCCTACGCGAGTCTTGAACGGCTGGGAGACTTCGTTCAAGGGCGCGTCGAACATGCGCTGATCGAATTCCGGTCCGAGGATTCCCCGGGTCGCACCCTGGATCACGCCGCCGGTCTCCCGGGTCCGGTCATCGTCGGTGACTTCTTTCGCGACCGACGCGAAGTCTTCGCCATCCTGAATGCGCTTATAGGCTGCGTCGATCTTCTCGCGCGCCTGCTCCCCAGCGGCGGGATCGTCGTCCTGCACCCGGACCAGGATGTGGGCGATATCCGCGACGTCGAACATATTCTTCGCCTTCAGATTTTCGTACTCCGCCTGGATCTCCTCGTCCGATACGGTCACGTCTGCGGCTTTCATCTGGCTGAATTTGCGAGAGACGAGGCGCATGCGGGTCAGGTCTTGGACCTCTTCCATCGAGATCCCCTGCTTCGCGATGAACTCTTCCATGGTGGCGCCGTTTGGCAGTGCCGCCGCGTTGCGGTCTATCTCCGCCTTGACTTCCTCGTCGGTTACCTCCACACCGGCCTCTTTCGCGAGCACGTACAGGACCTTGCCATCGACCATCGTGTCGATGATCTTCAGCTTCTCATCCTGACTGATAGGCTGTTGGGCAAGGCGCTCCGGATCCTTGATGCCCATGTTCTGCGCTTGGGCCACCCGCGCTTGCAGGATGGCGGTAAGCGCCCGTTCCAATTCCGTTCGGGTTATGGTCTCGCTGTCGCCGATCTGCACGACAATTTCGGGATCGTTGGCGGCCTGGGCAAACGCAACCGAGGCGGACAGCAGCAACGCCATGACGACACAACTAGAAGCGATTGAAAACCTGTACATGAGTGGGTTCTCCAAAGAATAGTATTCGCCCCGTCGCAGTTGAACGCTTCCGGCGACGAGACTTCCCTGCATCGTAGCAGACCCAAATGATGGCGGCAACGTGGCCCGGGCGGCGCAAGTTTAAAGCGTGACGGTCTTGCCCGTCTCAGCAGACCGGTACACAGCCTCGATGATTTCGACCGACCGCCTGCCTTCGCGGCCGTCGATGGTTGGATTGCGTCCTTCCCGAATGGCGTTGACGAAGTCTTCGATCTGGCGGCGATGCCCCTCGTGTTTGAGACTGGCGATGGGATCGCTGGCGCCCGAGCCGAGGGTGTCCCCCTTGATTCCGGACAGCACATCGGCGTCTTCCGGCGCCTCCGTGGCAAATTGCCACGACTTCAGTTCGCCGTCTTCGAGAACGGCGCTGCCCTGCGTTCCGTGGACCTCGACGCGGGCGGGATGACCTGGCCAGATGGCAGTGCTTCCTTCGATGACGCCCATGGCGCCGTTCTCGAAGGTAAGCATGGCGCAGGCGAGATCCTCGACTTCGATGCCCGTGTGGCCGACGAGCGCGGTCTGGGCGGTCACCGTCTTCACCGGGCCGAAGAACCAGAGCAGCAAGTCAATCTGATGAATGCCCTGATTCATGAGACAACCACCGCCGTCGAGCTTGCGCGTGCCGCGCCAGGCGCCGCTGTCGTAATACTCCTGCGAACGGTACCACTTGATATAGGCGTCGCCGAGGACCAACTTGCCGAAGCGTCCCGCATCGAGGGCCTTCCGGATATTCGTGGGACCGTCGGCATAGCGATATTGAAAGATGCAGCCGAGCTTCACGCCGGCGTCGTCGACGGCCTTAATCACGCGATCGATGCGTTCCGTGGTGACTTCAAGGGGTTTTTCGGCGAGGATATGTTTGCCGGCCTTGGCGCATGCTTCCGCGATGTCCGCTCGAAGGCCGCTCGGCACGCAAAGGCTGACCGCCTGAATATCGTCGCGCTTCAGCAGTTCATGATAGTCGGTGTAGGTTTCAGCGGGGTACTTTTCCGTTAACTTCTTGGCGTTCGCTTCCACGACATCGGACACGGCGACGAGTTTCGCTCCTGGAATATCCGTGATGCTTTGCGCGTGGATCGGCGCAATTACGCCGCAACCGATGATACCCATGCCGACTTCAGTCATGTGGACTTCTCCAATTCGTTTTCACTTGTGGAACGGAGCGAGTTACCCCGCAATGAATTGCGCAGAATCGTCGCGCAGGATGAGCCTTTTATGATGCAGGCCCCGCCCGCGAATTTCAAGTCTAGAGTCCGCGGGCGGGGCAAGAATGCTGCAAGAGATGCTTGGTGAATGGGCGTGAACGGGAAGTGCTTCAGTTTTGAGCGGCGCGCTCGATGGCGCGGCCACCGGCTTGAATGTCTCGGCCGACACCACGGATCGTGTTGCAACCGGCAACATGAACTACAATGATCACGGCCAGTGTCATCCACCCAGTCAAATACGCGAAACGCTGAATCATGATTCGAGCCTCCAGACTGCCTCCGACTCCGTCCATCACGGCAACTGCAACAACGGTTTAGATGCTCGCAAAACCGGTCACCAGTAGCTGAATTGTACCATCTTGCGGGAGGAATTGTCGCGCTGTGGCGGAGCACTCATGCTGGTTTTGACATCAAGTGGATTCGGGGCGGAATACAGTTTGGTCCGGCGGGACGAACCGCCGGACCAATGGACCGGATTCAACTGCCGGGAGTTTCGACGTGACGCGAATCGGACACAGTGCGGCAATCTTCACGATTGCGTTGACGTTGGCCGCGTGCAACAGGCAAGGTAGCCCGAGCGGCGGGGCACTTGGCGTAACGCGGCAACCATCGAGTGACTCGATCTCGTATGTCGAAATCGCCGAAGTGCTTGCGCGCTACGTCAACGACCAGGGGTTGGTCAACTATGCGGGCCTTAAAGCGAACCGTGCAGGCCTCGACGCGTTTATAGTGGATCTAGCGGAATTCAAGCCCAGTGCCTACGCCGCGTGGAGTGAGCCGGACAAAATCGCGTTCTGGCTCAACGCATACAACGCGATAACGCTGGCCTCGGTCGTTGACAACTATCCTATCGAGCCGAGCCTTCTGCGACAATTCTTCTATCCCGCGAACAGTATTCGTCAGATCCCCGGGGTTTGGACGGAACGGGAGTGGATCATCATGGGCTCCCGGTATTCGCTGGACGCTATCGAGCATGATGTGCTTCGGGCGGAATTCGAGGAGCCGCGGATCCACGCGGCGCTGGTGTGCGCTGCGATGGGCTGCCCCCCATTGCGAAATGAGCCGTATACGGGCGGTTTGTTGATTGCCCAGCTAAACGACCAGATGAAGCGCTTTCTTGCGCACGACAGTAAACTCCGTATCCGCCGCGATGCAGGGATAGTCTATCTCTCGCCCATCTTCCGTTGGTTTGGATCGGACTTTGTGGTCCCAGGCAAGAACGGTATTATCGAGGGACACGGTGCGGTCGAGTCTGCGGTTCTCTTCACGATCGCAGATTGCCTCTCGCCGGAAGACAGCGCGTATTTGCGGAGCGGCGCTTACACCGTCGAATACCTCGAATACGATTGGTCGCTGAACGATCAGCGGAAGGATGTTCCGTGAGTTCACCCGACGCCAAGACGCCATCATTCTTGAAGCCAATGCTACTCATTGTCGCTGTGGTGGTCCTCTTTCTTGCGTCCCAGGTGTTCCCGATCACGGAATGGATGCGCGATTTTCTAACGTGGGTCGATGCCCTGGGACCACTCGCGCCTATTGCTCTGGGAATTGCGTACATCCTTGCCTGCGTGTTTCTCGTGCCAGGGTGGATCCTGACCCTGGGTGCGGGGTTTCTTTTCGGGGTTATCCAGGGAACCATTGTCGTTTCTATCTCGGCAACCCTGGGTGCAACGGCAGCGTTTCTCGTAGGAAGGTATCTGGCGCGAGACGCCGTCGCCAGACGAATCGCGGGAAACCCGCGTTTTGACGCGGTAGACCGGGCTGTGGCGCGGGAGGGTTGGAAAATTGTCGGCCTAACGCGTCTCTCTCCCCTATTTCCATTTAACCTGTTGAACTACGCGTTCGGACTGACCCAGGTATCCCTAAAGGAATACGTCCTTGCATCCTGGATCGGGATGCTGCCGGGAACGATTCTGTATGTCTATATTGGTTCGCTCGCGGGCGACCTGGCCACGTTGGGCACGGGTGAACGCCAGCGCAGTATCGCGGAGTGGGCGTTGTATGGATTCGGATTGATTGTGACTATCGTTGTGACGGTGTACGTGACGCGAATCGCGCGCGCCGCGCTCCATACGACTATCGATGGGGACCACCCTACAACTACCAGGGATCGCTGAATGAGCACGGTTGAAAAGATCACGATGCCGCCGATGGACGGGCACAACAGAGAATTGGTCGCCAACGTGCATCCACCGGATTGGGTCAATCCACAACCGCAGCCGCGCTACAACCTGGTGGTGATCGGTGCCGGTACTGCAGGACTGGTCACAGCGGCGGGCGCGGCAGGCCTGGGCGCGAAAGTGGCCCTGGTCGAGCGCCACCTCATGGGCGGCGATTGCCTGAACGTGGGATGCGTGCCGTCGAAGGCCATCATTCGAAGTGGGAGGGCCTTGGCCGAAGTGCGCGATGCGCACCGGTTCGGCGTCCAGACCGATGGGGAAAGCTCGGTCGACTTCGCGGCCGTGATGGAACGAATGCGGGCGATTCGGAGCGGGATAAGTAACCACGATTCGGCAGAACGTTTCCGCGAGCTTGGTGTTGACGTATTCTTCGGAGACGCACGATTCACAAGCCGCGATAGCGTCGAAGTTGGCGGTCAGGCGTTACGTTTCTCCAAATCAGTGATCGCGACAGGAGCGCGGCCTGCAGTACCGGATATACCGGGGTTGGAAGAGACTGGGTATCTGACGAACGAGACGGTCTTTTCCCTGACGGAATGCCCAAGGCGGATGTTGGTGATCGGCGGTGGGCCAATCGGGTGCGAGCTAGCTCAGGCCTTCCAGCGTCTGGGATCTCAAGTTACCCTGGTTGAACGCGGCGATCGGGTACTCCCTCGGGATGATTTCGATGCGGCGCAAGTTGTCGCCGACTGCTTGATGCGTGATGGGGTCGAGCTCGAATTGGGTAGATCGATCGAGCACATTGAATTGGTGGAGGACGACAAGCGCGCGATCCTCGGTGGAGATGGCGGAGAGCGAGTGATTGATGTCGATGCAATCCTCGTGGCTTCAGGGCGGAGGCCAAATGTGGAAAATCTCGGACTCGAGTTGGCGGGGGTGGCCTACGAGTCCCGCACCGGGGTACAGGTGGATGATTTTCTTCGGACGACCAGTCCGCGGATTTACGCGGCGGGTGACGTATGCATGCGGTACAAATTCACGCACGCGGCGGATGTGGCGGCGCGGGTAGTCATTCAAAACGCGCTTTTCGGAATCGCCGGCAAAAAGAATGTAAACGCGTTGACGATCCCGTGGTGCACGTACACGGAACCCGAGCTGGCGCAAGTTGGATTGAACGAGCAGGAGGCGAAAGAGCGGAGAATTGCCATCGACACAATCCATGTAACTATGGCGGATGTGGATCGCGCACGCACGGATGGTGAGACGGAGGGCTTTCTGAAGGTCCACCTCAAGAAGGGGTCAGACCGGATCCTGGGGGCCACCTTGGTAGCCCGTCATGCGGGGGATATCATCAGCGAGATTACACTGGCGATGACGACTGGCGTGGGACTTCGCAAAATTGCAGATGTCATCCACCCGTATCCCACCCACGCCGAGATCGTCAAGAAGGCCGCGGACGCTTACAACCGTACCAGGCTGACTCCGCTGCTGAAGCGGATACTTGCGACCATTCTCAAATGGCAGCGTTAGAAAAATAGTAGAAAAATAGGGACAGGCACCATTTTTCTTCTGGGCGCCCTCTTGTTTCCTTCCGGCAGTTGTTTTATAACCGCCGCCATGCGCAACGGTGCCACCATAGCCGTTATCATCCCCGCCTACAACGAGGAGGCATCGATTGGGCGTGTCTTATCGGCTATCCCGAATTGGGTGGACCAAGTCGTGGTGGCCGACAACGCTTCTGTCGACAGAACGGCCCAGATTGCGGCGGAACACGGGGCGACGGTTGTCCACGAGCCGGTGCGCGGATACGGCGCGGCCTGTTTGCGGGCCATGAAGGGGTTGAACGCGCCGGATGTGGTGGTGTTTCTTGACGCGGACTTCAGCGATGCCCCCTCTGAGATGGACCGGTTGGTTGATCCCATCATCACAGGCGAGACGGAGATCACGATCGGATCGCGAGTGCCGGGCCGTTGTGAACCGGGGTCATTGACGCCGCAGCAGCGTTACGGAAACGCCTTCGCCTGTTGGCTCATGCGATGGATCTATGGCGTGCGCCATACGGATCTCGGGCCGTTCCGTGCCATTCGCTGGTCGACGCTCATGGAACTGGAAATGGCGGACCGGACCTGGGGATGGACGGTGGAACTTCAGGTGAAGGCGGCCAAGGCACGGATTCGGGCAATTGAAGTGCCGGTGTCGTATCGCAAGCGAATCGGTGTTTCCAAGATCTCCGGCACGGTTCAGGGTGTGATTCGCGCGGGCGCGAAAATCCTGTACACGATCTTTCGAGAGGCCTTGACGCAAAATCCACGTTTTGTACCCGTGCAGCGGCTCGTCGTGTTCTCAAGGTTTCCCGTGGCTGGACGGACGAAGACGCGTTTAATCCCCGCTCTCGGCCCGGAGGGCGCCGCGACGTTGCACCGCGAGATGGCGGCATGGACCCTACGCGTGGCGCGGCGCGCGGTATTGGATGGAAAGACGGGGCTTCAGGTCCAGTACACCGGTGGTGAGGAGTCCGCCATGGCGGCGTGGTTGGGGCCAGACCTGGAGTATTGCGAGCAGTCTGAGGGGGACTTGGGCGCACGGTTGCACGACGCTTTCGCGCAAGCGTTCGGCGCGGGCATGAAGCGTGTGATTGCGATTGGTACCGATTGCCCAGGACTACGGGACGTTACGATCCGCAAGGCGTACGCACTATTGCGGGACCACGACGTGGTGCTCGGGCCGACGGATGATGGCGGGTATTACCTCATCGGTTTGCGTGGGCCGTCGGCGTCGCTCTTCGGTGATGTTGAATGGGGTACCGGTACCGTCTTCTCAACGACCTTGTCGCGGGCGGAACAACTCGGTTTGTCCGTGGCGCTTTTGCCGGTGCTGCACGATGTAGACACGACGGACGATTTAAAGGAGTGGGAACTGCACGGTCCTCCGGAAACCAGCGTGCGGCCAGTTCTTTCCGTGATTGTGCCGGCGCTCAATGAGGAAGCGGAACTTGGCAACACACTTGCCGCTCTGGGAGCAAACCCCGATGTTGAAGTGATCGTAGTCGACGGCGGGAGTTCGGACGGCACGGTGAGCCTCGCTGAAACCCACGGGGTGACGGTGATGTGTGCCGCGGCGGGCAGAGCCCTGCAGATGAATGCGGGGGCGGAGGCGGCGCGCGGGGAGTTTCTTGCGTTTCTGCACGCAGACACCAGGGCACCTCAAGGGTACGTGGATGAGATTCGGCGAATTCTCGCGGAGGCGGATGTCGTGGCGGGAGCCTTCCGGCTGGGGATCGATCGCGTAGACCTCTCATCGCGGCTGATGGCGCGAGGCGCGAACTGGCGGTCGCGCTATCTTCACTTACCCTACGGCGACCAGTGCTTGTTTTTGAAACGAGAAACGTTTGATGCACTGGGCGAGTTTCGGAAAATGCCGATACTGGAAGACTACGAGTTTGTACTGCGCGCGCGCCGACGCGGTCGCATCCGGATAGCCGAGGGGATCGCGGTCACCTCCGCGCGCCGGTGGCGTGGAACCGGAGCTTGGCGACTGTGCTTCAAACACCAGTTGGTGCTGTTGGGATATCATTTGGGAATTGACCTGAATCGTCTCGCACGGCTCAGAAAATAGTCAGGTCTCCGAGAGCGACGTGCTCTTGACGACTTCAACGAGATGGCAGACATTCTCGAAGGGGGTCTCTCGCAGGAGACCGTGGCTCAGGTTAAAGATGTGACCGCGGTGTTCGCCTTGGCGAATGCATTCGCGGGCGGCTTCCGCGATTTCTTCCTTCGAGCCGGTTACCAGCAGGCGGTTGTCGAGGTTCCCCTGAAGAACCCGGTCAGCGCCGAGGCGATGCCGTGTTTCGGCAATGCTCGGACTTGCTGCCAGGCTGAGGATGTCCGCTCCCGACGCGTCGAGCGTGTCGAGATCCGGCCAGTCGCGCGCGAACATGATGGTGGGCACGGAACCGCGCAGCGCTTTAAAGATGCGCTGCTGGTACGGCAACGCAAATTCCCGGTACTCCTCGATTGTGAACAGGTAAGCGGCCGATTCAAAAAGCTGCCAGGCTGCCGCCCCGGCTTGGATTTGCAGACGCAGGTAGTCGATGGTCATGTCGGTCAATTTGTCGAGCAACCGGCGCAGCGCTTCGGGCTGTTCTCTCATGAACTCGCTGAACCGGGCGGCGCGATTGCCAAAGCTCCCGCCCTGGATGAGAAACACAGCCAACGTGAGCGGCGCGCCTGCAAATCCGAGTACGGGTAGTTCGCCATCGAGGGCCTTGTACACGAGCCGGAAGGTCTCGGAGATGAAGG
>CAZWDH010000139.1:0-17478 GCA_964632865.1 uncultured Nitrospiraceae bacterium | reverse complement strand
CGGTTACCTTGGCCTCATGAGCAGAGTCGCACGGATCGTGGTGCCGGGGTATCCGCATCACGTGACGCAACGGGGCAACCGCCGGGCGGATGTCTTCGAGACGGAGGACGACCGCCACGCGTACCTGCGGTTTCTGAAGAAGTATGGGGAGCGGCATGGCCTGGACATCTGGGCGTACTGCCTGATGACGAACCACATCCATCTTATCGCCGTCCCGGAACGGGAGGAGTCGCTGGCGCGGGCCTTGCGCGATGCGCACACGGTCTACGCCATGCGCTTTAACACGCGCACGCAGCAAAGCGGTCACGTGTGGCAAGGGCGCTTCTATTCGTGCGTGCTGGATGAATCGCACCTGTGGGCGGCGGTCCGCTACGTGGAGCGGAATCCGGTTCGTGCGGGCATGGTCGACCGGGCTGAGGATCACCCGTGGTCCAGCGCGCGAGCCCATTGCGGATTGGCGAGCGATACGCTACTATCGAAGGAGTTTCCCCCGCCCGGCATCATTGAGGACTGGGCGGAGTGGCTTCGTGTGGAGGACGATCCCGATGCCGTCGATCGCATTCGCCGCCAGACCAACACGGGCCGCCCTTGCGGCGGGAGCCGGTTCGTCGTCCAACTGGAAAATCTGCTCGGCCGCCTCCTCCGTCCTGCCAAACGAGGCCGTAAGCCCAAACGCGCAAAGGAAGACGGCGGAGAAGCGGGTAATTCGTAGTCTGTCCCTTTATTTCATCGACGCCTGGGGCCGCATGACTGGCAAAGCCCGCGGGAGCTACGAGGCCACCTACGGCTACCGCTACGGAGGTACGGTACGCAGCATAACCTCGGACTTTCCTGGCGAGGGGAATGTGACGTATGAATATGCGGCGGACAAGAAATGCCGGACCCGGACGCAGTCGGGCATAACAACAACTATCAATTGGGGATCGCGGACGAGGCTCGTCAGTAAGGAGAACGCCTCCGGTGATCTGCTTGTAACATACGTGGGGGCGACGTTAGCTGAAATTACTGGTTCTAGCCCGGCGACCGGGATTGCAAGTTACTATGGTCAAGATGGTATTCGCTCGACCAGGTCTTCTTATGACCACAGTAAGTCCCAGCTGTCTCAATTTGAACCGACTCCGTTCGGTAATGTGGTAACCGCGAGCGGGCAGGAACCTACGTCCAGATTTGCAGGTATGCATTGGGATGGCAACACTAACACGCATAAAACCTATTTCCGACTCTACGACAGTGAGTTAGCTCGTTGGTTACGAAGAGATCCGATTGGAATTGCCGACGGTCCAAATCGATTTGCATACGTGGGATCGAATCCTATACTTAATGTGGATCCGCTAGAACTACAAGCAGAGGGCGGAGGTGACGCAGGACAACTTCTCGTTCCGCCGAATTGCAATATGGATGGACAGGCATATTTGCCAGAAGGGGAGTGGCCCGAAGGCACATCCACGCCATTCCCATCTTCGGAAGGATCATCAGGGGGTCCTCCGCGCATGCAACGATTCAACATGGACTTCTACTACGGCCCAAACCAAACTGCACTGAAGATACCAGATTGTTGGAACTGCGCGCTGATCTGTGACGAAGAAGGGAATCCCGTCACTGCGAATTGCTACAAGAGAACGGGACGCAATCAAAGCTGGTATTGTTGGCTCTTCGGAAGTACGCAATCGCCTCGTGGACCGAGGCCAGATTTGAATCCGGACGGAAGTCGGAACAAGGATGGTGACGGTCTGTCGTGGCACCCCTATCCTGATGATACGCCGGCACCGCAGACAGAGGGGTTTCCTCACCTGACACCTTAATCTTGTTCCATTGCGACTATTTCTCAAACTATTTCGAGTGCTCATGAAGTACGGAGAGACGCGCGGCATGCGAAACGGCGTTGCCAAGTCTTACTTACGTCTGGTGTGGCAAGTTTGCGTTATTTGCGTTGCCTTCACTCTCGTATTGGCAGTGATTGTGCGAATTTGGTTTCCGTCTATTCCAGAGTACTCATCATATTGTGTGTGGGCATTCTTGCGAGGTGCGCACACCGAATATCCTCCAGAATTCTCTCCACTGGAGTGGGATCGCATACATATCGGAATGAGCGAGGACGAATTGTATAGCCGAATTGGGAAGCCTCTTTTGAGAGGCCCAAACTCGACTCTCGAAACGTGGGGATACCCGAAGAGAGAATTAACTTTCGTATTCTGTCGTTGGGGCAACTCGAATGAATTCGTCGTCTGGGAATGCCTATTTCTTGATCCGAACATGTCAGGATCGGAAAAGGAGTATATCAACAGATCGGGTTCAGAGATCATCGAGATTTTTGGGCAACCTGAATCTATAAATATCCATGCCGGACTTGTCTCATTGTGGTATAGTACCCCAAAAGGTGGTTTGGGTGAAGGGGATTACATTCATTTCACGGTATTCATAGATCCACAATCGAAGACAGTTCGTGATAAAAGTATGAGCTACTACGTTGATTGAAATAAGGAGACACAAAATTTAGTTACAATAGGTGCCATCCATGTGCGTCACGAGCACGTTCGATGCGAACTATTTCTACAGGCAATAAATGGGGACAGTTACCATTTATTGCATAATCGGAGCTTCACCACTGACGTGGCCACCTTGACGGTAAAGGACGGATGGACGGTGTTGAGCAAGATGGTGAATACGCCGGTGAGCGGCAACTTGAATTTGTCGGCGTACAAGGATTACTACCTGGATACGACCAACTACGAGCGATGGACGTATCAATACGACTCGACCGGCAAGCTCACGAAGGTCCTGACGCCGGCGGCGGATGTGTAGCAGGACTACGGATACGATAGCTACTACCGCCTTACGAAGGCGCGGCCCCGCTATATTACGTCGTCGTGGAGCTTTTGCGCCATGAGCGGCGGGCACCCGTTGCACCGGCGCGTCTTCTTGGAAACGCCTTCGGGGATCTCGTGTGGAAGGGTCGAGTCGTTGATGACCGATGACAACTTCCGTTCGAAGAAATGGCCGAGCCGGAACTGTTGTTCGCCGAGCACGAGGCCGCATGTATACATATTACCCATGGGCCCGACGCAGGTCATGGTGTGGGGCAGTTCACACTTGGGCGATACGATTTCGTCGTCGAGGCCGTCCGCGTTGTACACGCGAAATCCGTAGGCCTCGGCGAAGTGGGCCGAATCCATGTGCTCGCCGTCCACGAAGAGCCGGACTTTCTCCATATCGAGCTTCTGGAGGGCCGCAGCGTCGCGATCCGTAAGGGGCGTGGCGAACAGATGTATGCCGACGACCATGCCGTGGGTCATCTGCGCCCAGTCGCACAACTGGAAGAGGTGCGGGTGATCGGCGAAGGAGGAACTGATGCTGATGATGAGGCTCTGCGAACCAACGGACGCGCATTCGTCGATGATGTCGAGCAGTTCATCGAGGGAGAGGGGGCGTTCCTCGCTGCCATTCGTCTCGTAGGCGGACGATTCAGGCAAGTGCATCCAGAGATATTTGATCTTGCCGTCCGGCTGCTCTTCGGACTGCTTGCAGCACTGCCCGAGCCCTTCGGAAACCGATCGCACGATTCCGAAGGGATCGTCGCCTTGATAAATGCTGGTCCAACGTTTTCGAGAACTCACGTCTACCCCGCCCTATTGCTCCAATGCTGCCAGACGATGATTGATCGACCCGAGCGCGCCGTACACATCCCGGTAAATGGCGTACCGGTCTGCGAACTGCTGGACGCGTTCGGCGTCTGGCGTACACACATCCTCAAATGTAACGATTCTACTCGCGGCGGCTTTCAAATCCGGCAGTAGCCCGACCGCATGTCCCGCCAGCATGGCGACACCCAGTGAGGCTGCCTCGGAAATCTGCAGCACGGACACGGGTATGGCCATGATGTCCGCTTTCCGCTGTATCCAAGTCCTGCTTTTCGCGCCGCCACCGATGGCTCGGAGCCGCGAAATGCCCACTCCCGCGTTTTGTAACATTTCCAGATTCAATTTCATTTCATAGGTCACGCCGGAAAGTATGGCGGCGACGATATCCTCCTTTTTGGTCTGCAATGTGAGGCCCAGAAGGGCGCCGCGGCTGGCCGTATCGAAATGGGGCGTGCCGGTCACGGTGAAGTGGGGCAACACCAGCAGATTTTCGGCCTCCGGGCTTACGCCTGCGCAGATGATATCGTAGACGTCCCTCCCACTCTGTTCGGCCTCGCGCTTTTCCTCCGCGGCGAAGGTGTCGCGGTACCATTTCAGGAGCGAGCCGCCCGTAAAGTTAAAGGCGATAGAGGCATAGAGCCCCGGCACGCAACTGGGATAACAGCAGATGTTGTTGTTCGCCATCCGCTCATCCATGGTGAAATCGGGGAAGATCGGGCAGATGCACTCGACCGTTCCTGTAGCGTAGACGGCTTCACCCCCCTCCAATATTCCCGCGCCGAGGGCGCCCGCCGGCTGGTCGTGTCCACCCGTGGCCACGACGATGCCCCGTGGCAAGCCGATATCGTCCGCGATGGCGTCGGGAATCTCGCCGAGGGCCTGGCCGGAAGGGGCGGTCGCGGGGAGTTTGTCCGGGTCTACGTCGGCAATAGAGAGGATTTCGGAGGACCACTCCCCCGCTTTCGCGTCCAGGGCCATGGTGCGCCCCGCAAGGCTGTGGCTCATGGTGGGCGGGACACCGAGGCGGTATTGGACATAGTCTTCGTAGCAGAGGAATTTGGCCGCTTTGGAATAGACCTCGGGCTGGTTTTCTTTGAACCAGAGGATCTTGTTGATCGTGTACATGCCGTGGAGGGGCATGCCGGTGTGTTGGGCGAGTTCGAGGCGGGACTTGCGTTCGAGCCACCACGCGGGCATGTCCGCCGTGCGGGCGTCGAAGGTGACGGGGCTCGGCGCGAGGCAGGTGCCGTTCTGGTCCACGGCGGTGACAGCTTCGCCCTGGGCGGACATGGCCATGGCTTTGATGGGATCGGCCTTGGTCTTCGACGCGACTTCGCCGAGGACTTCGCGGACGCTCCGCCACACCTCGTCCGCGTCCAACTCCTGCCAGCCCGGCCGTGGCGACCGTAACGGATACTCCCGGTACGCCGACGCCAACACGCGCCCGTCCAAATCGAAGGCCACCGCCTTCGTGCCCGTGGTCCCCACATCCAATCCCAATAGACTCATGGCCAAACCCCTCCCGAATGCAAAACCTCCGCCATTCTGCGTATCCGCGGTGGGGGTGTCAACCGGCGGGTTGATACCGCAAGCTCCGTAACCCGCGATTCCGGAAGGACCGTCCGTTGACCATTTCATCAATTGTAGCTACATTGTAGTTATTAAGGAATCTTCAGACGCGAGATGGTAATGTAGTGGGGAAATGGCTAACCTCGCAGGTTGGCGTCCCATCATCATATCTGAGTTGCGCGCGGTTGCACGTGTGGCGCGGGCGGGGACCCGTTGCGCGCGAAGACAATCTTGTAAAATGAGTGTTTATTGCCCCTGACCTGCCCCCAGTTATTGCTAAAGCCTCCGAAAGGAGGTCTCTGGAAACAGGGCGTTATCCCGTGCTCAGTTTGCACGTGAGCTTCGACTGGCTACGAGTAGACCAATCGACAGCCCAATACCCCCGAACATCAGAGTCCAACCGACTATGGGCTCAACAACGCCCCCGGACACGAGCACCCTTGGTATTCCGATTGATAAAGCGAATAGTCCAAATGAACCGGCAAACAGGAAACGAGCGCTTGGCGCGGCCTGCTCCGTCTTCGGAAGATCCTTCGCCGCAACCGTTACTCCCTGCCCTTGCGGATTCAGGATGTCAAGGACAAATCGGTTGTTTCTGATGGTCATTTGCCCGAGATGAGAACCCCGCATTGCAATCTCAAAGTCAAAGGAGAATCCCGCCCCGGCTGTATCCGGGCGAATTACGGACAAGCGATGAGGCCCGATAGTAGTCCGAATTGTCTGATTCGGTAAGGAGGCGCCGTCGCCTCGAGCCAGGAATTCACCGTCGAAAAGGTATTCGAACGCAGAGCCCTTCGAGAGTAATCGCATTATGGGTGATGAGAATCCCTGATACGAGAAGTTCAACGTCACATCACCTGGAATCTCGGTTTGGGAGGGGCCATCTGGAGAATTGCCCATCACTGCCTCTGGACCACTTTCCCGCGGGATAGATACATCGTTCTCTGATGATTCGACTTCACGCTTTACGTTCAGCGTCGTTGCTTTCCCTTCGAACGGCACGGCTGCCTGGATTGCGGCGGAGGGGTCTTGCTGTGCTGCGACCTGGCAGCGCCGGAGTGAATCAATTAACCTCTGGTTTCCGGGATGGCGGTCGAGCAGGGTGCCTAGTATCTGAATTGCCTTTTCATACTGGTGTTGACGATAAAGCGTTGCCGCGGTGTGGTACAGCTTTTGGTCGCTCTCCTCGATTTCCTCCAGGGGAGGACCCGTTGACGGAGCAGCCGTGCCCAACTCCTGCGAAATTTCCTCACGGCGTCTTTGCAGCAATCGCCGCTCACCAATGTCGGTGCTTGCTTCGAGCCGCTTCTGGATTGCGTGTTGTTCCGCCAGGAGTTCGTTGCGTTTCTCTGCATCCACAGCACTACCTCCCACGCCGGGTGGCGTTCCCTTCGAACGTGCTCAACTCAAATGAAGCGAAAGAACTCAGCACCGCACGGAAGAGAAGCTCACCCCCAACCGAAGGTAAATTCCCTCCTCCCCGCGAAATCGACATGACCACTCTGCGATTAACTGTGCTCTCGCACAAGAGCCATTAGCGACTGCTATGTTGGACCTGCAACGTTGCCTCCACCGAACTTGTGTTGGTTGCATACACTCTTTCCACCAGTATCGTGAATGGACAGGGAGTGGATGAATAGACGTCCCAGACGTACGGAGTGAAGGGCTCGAGATGAAGGGTAGAGCCGGGTGAGACCGGATCATTGGTCTTCAGGTCGATCGGCTGGTCGGACAACAGAAAGAGCGCCGTCAGATCTTCCGGATTCAGCCAAATATCCAATTCGTGGTCCGAAATGGAAGGAGGAATCTTTTTCTCCGTCGCCTGCCCTATCCGGCTTTCGTGCGCTGCCCTGCTAAGCGTCTCCAACATTGGAATGACTGACAATTCCTGATACTGAGATTGAATCTCTTCCACCAGGGGTTGGCGCTTCGCAATGCGGGCGTTGTACGTAAGTTCCAACGCCTGTCGTACCATCCCAAAAACTCGCGCATCCTGAAGTGCATACTCGAAGGACGGTAGTTGGTCTGACGCGTCGAGCCCGCGAACCATCCAACCGTAGTTCGCTGCAGTTTCTTGGTACCACTTTTCCAGCGCTTTCTGATCCTTACTGGCTTGGTAGGCCATTCGGCTCGTCTCAATATACTGTCGGCGCTCTCGCTCGAGTTGCGCCGCACCCCCAGATAGTCCGCCGCCCTGCCGGAACGCTTCAACTTCGTGAGGGGTAAACGGAACCGATCGTGACACCCGCTGCTGCCGCTGATTCTCGTGGTATTGTTGAGCTGCACCTCTATTGGCATCGACATGGGCATTCATGTTCTCAATTCGAATGCCTGCGGCGACGAGCTTTCGGCATTCCTGCTCAAGGTAGGACAGCGAATTTGCTTTCTCTTGAAGCTCGACAAGCGTTTCATCAATTTCGTAAAGCTGCTCGATCTGATCCTCGTAGGTTTCGACAAGCTGAAGTTTCTCTTGGAGAGGCATGAGTGGCGCTTGATCGGTCGCGACGGCCGGCAATTGCGGCTGGGCAGTCGCCGAGGCAGGTGGCGCGGGTGGCGTCGACTCCATGGCGGTGGATACCGCTGCCGGACGGTATCCTTGCAGCAGTGCATATCCCGCCAAAGCTGCCGCCATGGCTACGATCAGCATTACGGAAGTCGCGACGACAAACTTGGCCTTTGTTCGCGGCGGTCTCTCCTGCGTCTTACCGTACTCACTTCTGAGAGGCGGTGACTGTTGCGGTCTTGCCGAATCCGATGCTCCGGAGTTGGAGAGCTCACTTTGGATTCCGCGGATCTCCAGAATCTGCTGTAAAATTTCCCCTTCGAACGAAGAAGCGTCCACGAGGGAGAGGATGATTTCCCCAACCTGCACATACAAATTTGACCTGCGTCTGTTGAGCGCGATCAACTGAGGATCCGTTTGAAGAACGGCAGGATCGCGATCCCCCATCGTTACGCGCAATTGCCTTTCGGCATCCGATAACTGCTGGATAAACGGCTGAATCTCCGGAATGGTCAAACCGAGACGGACGACTTTCACACCCAGTGTGTAGAGTGCTGTTCTCAGTTCATGGGTTTGGTTCGAGCGTGAAGATCCGTCGTCGGTCTGCATTTGTCGCCCCCCCTTTGCCTGACTTAAACCAACAACAAAGTCGGGTCCCAAACTTAAGATGCGCATGCGCGGCTGGCCTCACCTTTCACCCCGATTTTCGCAGGTTTCAGATGGCGGCACTTACACCCCACAGGCCCAGTGCTGAACCTTCGAGGCAATAGAGATTTCCAAATGAACGCCCGTCAAGCAATACGGCACTTTCTGGCCTGTAGGTAAACATACAAGATGAACCCACCGACCACCGCCCAGATGACTAGGTATAGATAGCCGGCTGGCACGCCTCTTGAACACAGCCACAGGACCTGGAGGGTCGCATTGATACAAATAACAGCGATTAGTGTGTTCACAAACGCACTGTTCCACGGGGCAGTATTCGAATAGATAACCGCAATGGTTATTGCCAATACCGCGAGGGTGAACGCCAGTGTGACAAACGCATCGGTGTTAATAGGCCGATTGACAATAATTATCGCGAATAGAAGCGCGCCAACCAATAGATTCAGAATGAAATAGTCGGCGATCGACCGATACTGTCGTCGCAAATTAAGATGTTTCGTGGAGCAATGGGGACAGGTCCAGGCTTTCTTTGAAGCAAGGTCGGGGGCAAACTCGGCACTGCACTTCTTGCAGCGAATTCGAACAGAATCTTCGCTTTGGGTTGGCGCTGAATACAGCGGAGGGGGAATGGTGGACGGCGCGACAGCGGTACCAGCGGGAACCAAGAAGACCGCACCGCATTGTCGGCATCGGCCCTTTTGTCCCGCATACTGAACCGGGATGGTGAGTTGTTCGCCACACGACGGACACTGATATTGGATAGTCGTCGTCATTCGCAGATCCCCCGCACGGCGATGAACTCTATAAAGGCCTCGAACGAAGAAATCATATCGTCGGCCGCGCGTACCCCCACTAACAGCTATCCTATGCGCAATAGTCAGAGCTGTCAAGATATTTTCCGCGGAATGGCTCTGTTTGGTTCTCCACGTGTGCTATGGTTTGCTCTCGTGCTTTTGACGCTTGGGATTGGTCGCCAACGCGAGGACAGGAACTTGACTGGAACCGCGCAGTCACAGAATGCCTCGACAGTTTCCGATTGCATCGTTTCCCATCCGGGGTTGCGGGTTGCCATGGTTCAGTTGGATGTGGTGGATGGCGATCTTGCGGAGAACATGAAGCGCGCGGAGAGTGGAATCCGGGACGCGGCGGACCTAAACGCGGATTTGGTGTGTTTGCCCGAGGCGGCGGATTGGGGTTGGTTGTATCAGCAGTCGAGGCAAAACGCGCTAGCCATTCCCGGTGCGTACACCGATTTGCTTTCCGCTCTTGCGTCGGAACTCGGGATCTGGATCTGCGGCGGCTGTCTTGAGCAGGACGGCGTGAAGACTTTCAATTCGGCAGTCCTCATCGACCGCACTGGCGCCATTGTGCTCAAGCACCGGAAGATCACCACGCTTCCGGAGCTTACCGCCCACCTCTACGATGCGGGAAGTCCGGAGGACATCAAGGTGGTGGACACCGTGTTTGGCCGGGTAGGTGTCACGATTTGCGCGGACAACTTCGACATCGTCCATCCGAATTCGGTCGCGGATCAAGGCGCGTGGCTGCTCGTCGCGCCGCACGGCTTTGCGGCGAAGCAGGAAGACCTGTTCGACAACGCCGTCGCCTTCATCAATCACATCAAGCAGGTGGCTGAAAAGACCTCACTGTGGGTCGTGGCCGCGAACACCGCGCGATCCGAAGTCGCCGGTGGCGACTGGAAAGGCTACCGGCATAGCGGGGCGTCCACCATCGCCGACCCGTCCGGCAAAGCCAGGGCGATCGGCAGGTTCCTTGAACCGGATCTCGTCATCTACGACATTCCCGCTGCGCAATCAATGCCGGTCGCCTGAGGCGGGTGGTAGCGCCGCGCGCCAGCCGGCGTGGAGCTTGTCTGCCATTTGCCGGACTGTCTCGTCGTACTTCGGATCGCCCACCACGTTTACGTTCTCCGCGGGGTCTTTTTTGTGGTCATAGAGTTCGCGGGCGCGCACTTCGCCGGACTGAACGTGCTTCCATTCGATGTAGTGATAGCGTTCGGTCCGGACGCTGTAACCCATGACGACCTTGTCCGGCTTGTCGCGATCGCGCGGGTATTGGCTGAACGCGGCGGATTTCCAGGGGCGCTTCGGCTTGTCGAGCAGGGGCGCGAAGCTGCACCCTTCGAGTCCTTCGGGAATTTGTAAGCCGCAGAGTTCGGCAAGCGTCGGGTACATGTCCACATATTCGACGAGGGCGGACGAGCGTTTGCCGGTGGCTTTCATGTGCGGGACGCTGATGAGCAGGGGCACATGCGTGTCGTTCTCGAAGTTGGTGTGCTTGCACCAGCTCCCATGTTCACCGAGTTTCCAGCCGTGGTCGCCCCACAGGATCACGATGGTGTTGTCACGCAGGTTCAGCGCATCCAACTCATCCAGAAGCCGTCCAATCAAGGCGTCGACATAGGAGACGCACGCGTAGTAGCCGTGAATCAGTATTCGCGCCAGGTCGTTGGGTAGCGGCGCCTCTCCCTGCGGGACGCCGTGGTAATTGCGGAGTTCTCCAAAGTTTGTCAACGAGTATTCCGTGGCGTCCTTGGGCGGAAACGGATTTTCCGCGAGCTGAATGTCTTCGGGGTCATAGAGGTCCCAGTATCGCTTGGGCGCGTTGAACGGCAAGTGCGGCTTGTGGAAGCCCATGGCGAGGAAGAAGGGCTTGTCTTTCAACCGGCGCAGTTCCTGAATCGCGAGGTCGGTGTCGACGCCGTCCGGGTACGCGCCGTCGGGCACGTCCGCCGCTTCGTACGCCGGTCCGCGGTCCGCCTGCCCGGGGTGCTGCGCCTCGTGATCGCGCATCTTCTGGATGGAATCTTCGGACAAGTACCCGCGTCCCTCCCACTTTCCCTCGGCGCGGTACGGCGCTTTGCTCCACCCCTCGGGATCGTCATCCGGGTGGTGGTAGATCTTGCCGATGGAAATGGTCTCGTATCCGTTGCGCCGGAACAATTGCGGCAACGTGACGTGGCCGGGCCGTTCGTCTTTGAGCTTCTTGACGAGGTCGTAGATGCCCGTCGAGTCCGGGCGAAGCCCGGAGAGCAGGCTGATGCGGGACGGCGAGCAGATGGCCTGTTGGCAATACGCGCGGTCGAAGATGAGGCCTCCGCGAGCCAGCCGGTCGATGTTTGGCGACTTCACCATCGGATGCCCGTAACAGCCCAGTTCGGGACGCAGATCGTCCACGCCGATGAACAGGACGTTCATGGGGCGGTCCGGTTCCGCCGCACGCGCGCCCTCGTTATGCGCGACGGCCCACGCCGCACTGGCCGCCGCCGAAAGAAAGGCGCGTCGATTCATCTCCGTCATCTCCGGATCTCCTGATTGCTGACCCGCCTGGTTCAGACATTCACAGCCTCACTCGGCAGCGGGGTCAAGTCGCACTTTGGCATTGGATCGACTCGGTCCGCAAATTCCGTTGTACTCCCGCCGTTGACGTCGATCAAGACGCGGGTTCGAAATCGCGCAGACTGCAACCTGAAAGCCTTGCCCTACCTTCTGGTAAGGATCATGGGCATGCCGCCGCGAGGGCGAAGGTTCACGAGGGGGTTCAGGCCAACGGTATGCCCTGGGGCAATGCGGGCCTTCCAGCGTTGGCCGAGGACAGCAAGGACGAGCATGGCTTCGGTCCAGGCGAATGACTCGCCGAGACAGGCGTGAGGTCCGCCGCCGAAACCGCAGTAGGCATAGCGCGGCAGTTGTTCCTTCATTTCCGGCGTCCAGCGATGGGGGTCGAAACGCTCGGGATCGGGGTAGAAGCGCGGGTCGTGGTGGACGTTGTAGACGCTGACGAAAATGATGGTGCCGGGCCGCACCTCGTACCCGCCCAATGTGCAAGGTTCGGCGGCACTTCGGAGCACCAGGTAGAAGGCGGGATAGTACCGGATCGTTTCGGCGACTACTTTTCGCGTAAAGGTGAGTCGTTTCAGGTCGTCGGGCACGGGCAATCGACCCCCAAGTACGTCATCCAATTCCGCGTGAAATTCAGCCTCGATTTCGGGGTACTGCGCCAACACGTACCAGGCCCAGGTAAGGGTGATGGCGGTGGTTTCGTAGCCGGCCAACAGGAGGGCGAGAACCTCGTTTCGAACCATGCTTTCTTGCATGGACGCGCCCCCTTCTTCTTGCGCGGTAAGTAACATGGAAAGCAAGTCGTCGTGTTCCTCGGTTGATTCTCGCCGCTGGGCGATAATCCGATAGATCGCGTCATTGATCGTCTTCATAGACTCTTTGGCACGCCGGTTCATGGGCAGAAGGGGCACGTAATTCAGCAAAGTGCCGAAGGGGGATTTTGCCCGATTGAAGACCTCGGTCAGTTGGGTGATGGCATTGCCGATCTTACCGCTTTCGTTGGCAAGGTCGGCGCCGAAGAGCGTGTCGGCCACAACAGGCAACGTTATGCTGCGCATCACGGCGTCCATATCCACAACGGTTTCGTCAGGAAGGTCGCGTGCGACGTCGTCCGCCATTCGAATCATGGTCTGTGCGTACGCATGGACGCGCTCATGGTGGAGCGCGGGTCGGATGAGTTTGCGTTGATGTCTGTGGAATTCACCGCTGCTCGTGAGCATGCCTTCGCCGAGGACGTCCTTGGCGTTTCCGAATATCCATGACTTCTGCAGCTTCTCGTTTCGTGTCACCAGCGTTTCATGCACGAGCTCCGGGTGGCTCACGATATAAATCAAGAGATGGCCGAGACGGACGCAGGAGAGGTCACCGTAGTTGTTTGCCATGTGCTTGAGAAAACCAACGACGTCCCGGCGGAGGATACGCAACTCGCGGATAGGCACAGGGCCACGGGGGCCCGGAGGCAAAGTGGCTGTTGCTGGCACAGGCGACCTCCCCTAACTTGCGCCTTGCCGGCGCGTCAGGGTCATGGGCACGGGAGCGCGGGGGCGAAGGAACACGACGGGATTGCTCGTGACCGTGTGCCCCGGCACGACGCGTGCCTTCCAGCGCTGAAGTAGGACGGCCATGGCCAGCGTACTTTCTACCCAAGCGAATTGCTCGCCCGGACAGGTATGCGGGCCCGCGCCAAAGGGACGATAGACATGACGGTGCAACTGTCTTCTCAACTCGGGAGTCCAGCGGTGGGGGACGAACCGGTCCGGCTCTTCCCAATAACGCGGGTCCCGGTGCATGCTGTAGACGCCCGCGAGGATGAGCGACCCGGGACGGAGCGTAAACGGACCCAGTTGGCAGGCGTCGAGCACCTCACGGGGGATCACGTAGGAAAGCGGATAGAGGCGCAGGGCTTCGGTAATGACCTTTCGCAGGAAGGGCAGCCGCTCAATGTCCGCCATTTCCGGCAATCGGCCGTCGAGCACGGCATCCAATTCGTCGTGCAGTTCGGCTTCGGCCTCGGGATACTGGGACAGAAGGCACCAAAGCCACGCGAGAAGGTTCGTCGTAGTCTCGTGACCAGCCAGGAACATCGCGATGGCTTCGTCGCGCAGTTGACGATCGGTCAAGGCGCGGCCTTCTTCGTCGCGGGCGGCAAGAAGCACACCGAGGACGTCATTGCGCTCTTCGCCGGATCGGCGTCGCCGGTCGATGAGGTCGTAGATTGTAGCGTCGAGGCGTTCCTTGGCCCGGTCAAAGCGACGCCGGGCGGGCAGAAAACGCAGGCGCTCGAATGCTTCGCCAAGCGGGGACCGGGCACGGGAGTAGACCTCCAGAATCTCCGTGATCGCGCAACCGACCTCGTCGGCCTCTTCGCCGATGTCGGCGCCAAAGAGGGATTCGGTCACGATGGCCATCGTCAAGCGAACCATCTCCTTGGTCATGTCAACGGTCGCGCCATCTTGCCAGGTGCGGGCGGTGCGTTCCGCGACGCGAACGATTGCTTCGGCGTACCCAGGAATCCGCGGCTTGACAAGGGCGGGCATGACCATTTCGCGCTTGCGCCGATTGGTTTCGCCTCGGCTGTTGATCATGCCGTTGCCGAGGGCCTCCGATGCCGTTCGTAGCACCCAAGTCTTTCCGAAACTGCGGTGGTGGGTCACCAGGACGTCGTGAATGAGATCCGGGTGGCTCACGTAATAGACGAGCTTGGGTCCCATGCGAAAACACGAGAAGTCGCCGTAGGTCCGCTTCAGGGACTCGAGAAATCCGAGAACGTCCCGCCGGATGGCGCGGATCTCGCGAAACGGCAGCAGGCTTCGAGGACCGGGGGGAAGGCTGAGTTGGGCCATAGGAGCTCCTTGCTCTGCGGTATGCACTCACTCAATTTCGGCGTCACGCAAGTGGCGCGTCATTTTCATGACACCGGGGATCCGCGCCATTGTTACTCGGGAATGCTATATGTCCCGTTGCCGTTCGCGTTGACCGAGTCCGCACCCTGATTCGCTTCACGTCCGTTGAACAGTCCAAGCGTATCCGCGCCGTCACGAATGACCGTCGCACAGTAGTCGAGTTCCTCTTTCCGGAGGTTCGCGTCGGTGCAAGCTCTCAAACGCGCACTGCCTTTTGGAACCACGGGATGGGGAATGGCCTGCACATAGACCCCCCGACAGTGGCAGTAATGGGCCAACCGATAGGCGCTCCAGTCGTCACCACACATGATGGGAAAGATCGCAGTCGGGCTGTTGCGGAAGTCGATACCGTACTCGGTTAATCGCGCGGCGAAATAGGCCATGTTATCGTGCAAACGACGGACCCGTTCCGGTTCTGCTTCGATGATGTCCAGCGCGGCGCACGCGGCGGCAGCGGACGCGGGAGCCAGGGAAGCCGAGTAGATGTATCCGCGTCCGTTGAGGCGGATGGCATCCGCAATGCCTTCGCGTGTCGCCACGTAGCCCCCGTTGCTGGGAATCGCCTTGCTGAACGTACCCATCTTGATATCGACGGAATCCGGCGGGAGGCCGAAATGCTCTTCGATCCCGTGGCCCGTTTCGCCCAGGACGCCGATGGAATGCGCTTCGTCCACCATCAAGAGGGCGCCGTATTTCCGGCACAAACGGGACACTTCGGGCAGGTTAATAATGTCGCCGTCCATGCTGAATACGGCATCGACGACCACCAGCTTGAGTTTCCGATCCTGGTACTGCTCGAGCCGCCGTTCCAGGTGAAGCATGTCGTTGTGACGAAACCGAACCACGTCGGCGCCGCACAGCCGGCACCCGTCCACGATACTGGCGTGGTCGAGCTTATCGCAGATCACGACGTCGCTGCGGCCTACAATCGCGCAGATCGTGGATATATTGGCAAGAAAGCCGCTTGAGGAGACCACGGCGGTCTCGGCGCCTTTGAACCGGGCGATGCGCTCTTCCAGTCGCCGATGGAGGTCTAGAGTTCCTGCAAGCAGGCGCACGCCGAGCGTGCCGGTACCGTACTTGGCTATGGCCTCTTGAGCAGCATTGTTGATCCGCTCATCGCCGTTGAGCCCCAGATAGGAATAGCTGCCGAGCATGATCATGTCGCCGTGGCCCGCGACGCGCACGTGGCTGTTCGGAAGATAGGCTTCCGTGGCCTCGCCGTAGAAGAATACGCCCTCTTCGCGGCCTTCCTTGGCGGGCCAGTATATGGTGATCCCTTCGTCGTTCATGGCGTCACCCCGCCTTCGGCCGCCGGCCTCAGTTCGGCCCGTGGCGCACTCGACACCCGGTCCGCCCAAAGTTGGCTCCCTAACCAGGCTGCCCAAAGCGTCCCGAGGATAGGATCCAAAACCAGAAGACCCGCGGAACCCCATTCCACGATCTCTATGGAACCGGAAAGAATGATGACGATGCACAGTGGCGTAGGGAGCCGCCTGGAATTCAAAGCGAGGGAACCAAACGTAACCAATGCGAATCCGCTGGCCATGGTTCCGCCGAGAAGCAAGCCGGCACTTATACCCTCAACGATCCGTAGCGAAACAAAATCGCCTGCCTCGGCCAGGGGAGGAGCCGCGATCAAGGGTACTACGCCGGAGGCGATGTACAGGGCCGCGGCTGCGGTGATGCTGGCGACGGCGAAGTCCGTGCTCAACGGGTAGTCCGAAAACTGACGGCGTAGGACGACTGCCAGGGTTAGTGCCGAAACGCCAAAGGAGCAGTTATAGAGATTCATTGTGGCGAAGGCAAAGGGTTCATCAACCCGTTCGCGGTAGTAGGCTCCCATGGCGTCCACAAGGCCGGAGAGTCCCTCCGGCGGCCAGGAAACGACAATCCACACAAGCGTCAACAGAAACTGTACGGCGAGTATGAATGATGCGATGGCACCGACTTTTGCTGGTTGCATAATGCACCCTTTCGCAAGTTGCGTAACTTGTCTGCTCGTCATGGGGCAGGCGCGAGAACTTGGTCTCAGGTCAATGAAGAACGGCAGCACTACGGTGGACTGGAACGGGGGAAGCTCTTCCGCGGGATGCGAATACGATGGAGGCCGCAAAATCGACCAGGAGCGCACTTTTCGAATGCATGGGGAGGGGATTCATTGGCGGGAAAGTTAGACCCGCATGCGAGTTGCCCCGCAACCACGCGCCGCAGAAGGTCGGTGTTGCGGCGGGATCGATGGACATACAGCAAGTCCGCATAGGGGGTCCCCTACCTCCGATTACTCTTCATCAGCACAAATTTGCCCAGTGCGTAAGTACAGTGCTACGCACTCGATACCGATGAAACACAACCGCGAGAATCAGCAACGACTACTGCAAGGAAACCAAGGAACGGAAAGGACAAACGAATGGCGCAAACCCGAAATCACCATGATTGCACCAACCAATGAGATCGGTGCGACATACTACGGACTACAAACGCCGAAACGGGGTACTGCCCAACTATACCCGCCGGTGAATGAGCCAGCCTTGCGAACGCAACTCTACCCGACAACATCCTAAACACGCAAGCATTAATACGATTCGAGTCGATTTCCGTCACGGAGTCGGTCGGCAGTAGCGTCAGTCGTCGTTATTCTGATCGGATTCCGGTTTTCGTTGTTGGTCTGGCTAGACCCGAAGCGCTCCACGGAAACCTCGGGCGGCGTAGTAGGACTGGGCGCCGTTGTGATAGAGGAAGACGTGGTCGTAGCGGCGGTCGCAGAAGAGGGCGCCGCCGAGTTTTCGGATGGCGTCGGGGGTCTGTACCCAGCTCGACGTCTTGACGTCGAACTC
>CAZWDH010000138.1:0-17540 GCA_964632865.1 uncultured Nitrospiraceae bacterium | reverse complement strand
GTTCAGGGCCGGAAGCGCAAAGCAGGACGATCGAGTATGAGCGAGTCGAACGGTCGAAGAGTAACGGTCATCGGTGGCGGCCCGGGCGGGTATGCCGCCGCGTTCAAGGCAGCCGACCTTGGGTTGGATACTACCATCATCGATCTGGAGCCGAATCCGGGCGGCGTTTGTCTGTACCGGGGGTGTATTCCATCCAAAGCGCTGCTCCACGTGGCCGAAGTGTTGACGGACGCGAAGGAAGCCGAGCACTGGGGCATCACGTTTCAGAAGCCGAAGATCGATCTCGACAAGATGCGCGAGAGCAAGAATGCCGTGGTCAGTAAGATGACCGGAGGTCTCGGCCAGCTGTGCAAAGCGCGGAAGATTACGTTCATTCAGGGACGCGCGAGTTTCGAAGATTCGAATACGATCAAAGTCATGGATGCGAAGGGCAAGGAGCAGTTCGTGAAGACGGACTACACGATCCTCGCCGCTGGTTCGCGTCCCGCGACCCTTCCGGATCTCTATCTGGAATCGGACGCCCTGCTGAATTCCACCACGGCGTTGCAGATCGAATCCATTCCCAAAACGATGCTCGTCATCGGCGGCGGCTACATCGGCCTCGAACTTGGCTCGGTCTACGCCGCGCTGGGAACCAGCGTCACGGTCGTTGAGATGACGGGTTCCCTGCTGCCCGGCGCGGACAGCGATCTCGTGGACGTGCTGGCAAAGCGGATGGAGACGGTGTTCAAGTCGATCCTTTTGAATACCAAGGTGGCCAAACTGAAGGAGGTTTCCGGCGGTATTTCCGTTACCTTTGTGCCCGAAGGCGCCAAGGAACGCACAGAGACCTTTGAAAAGGTGCTTGTGAGTATCGGCCGCAAACCCAATTCCAGCGGTCTGGCGCTCAACAATACGGGCGTAACGGTGAACTCGAAGGGGTTCGTGGAAGTCGATATTCAGCGCCGTACCAACGATCCCAGTATCTTCGCTATCGGCGATATCGTCGGGGAGCCCATGCTCGCGCACAAGGCGTCGCACGAAGGCCGCGTCGCGGCGGAAGTGATCGCGGGGCACAACACGGCTTTCGAACCCGCGGCGATTCCGGCGGTGGTATTTACCGATCCCGAGGTGGCGTGGTGCGGGATTACCGAGAAACAGGCGCAGCGGGAGAACCGCTCGGTTCACGTGGCGCGCTTTCCGTGGGGCGCATCCGGCCGCGCGTCGACCTTGAACCGCAACGACGGCCTCACCAAAATCATTACCGACCCGGAAACGGACCATGTGATCGGCGTCGGGATTGTGGGTCCCGGCGCGGGTGAGTTGATCGCGCAGGGCGCCATTGCCATCGAGATGGGTGCGACAGCGGAGGACATTGGCCTCACGATTCATCCGCACCCGACGCTGAGTGAGACGATTATGGAGTCGGCCGACTTGATTTTTGGCAGCGGCACACACGTATACCGGCCCGCGGGGAAAAGCTAGCCGACGGCGCCGCGATCGGGCGCTGACCGGATTATCGATGTTTCACGACAAGAAAGTGGTCGTTGTCATGCCGGCGTACAACGCCGCCGCGACCCTGCGCAAGACCTATGAAGAGGTCATGGCGCAGGGTGTCGTCGATCTCGTTATCGTGGTGGACGACGCAAGCGCGGATGAGACCCTCGCCGTTGCAGAGACCCTACCCCATACGGTCGCCCACCGCCACGATCGGAATCGGGGATACGGCGGCAACCAGAAAACCTGCTACCGACTGGCGCTCGAAGCGGGCGCAGACATCGTCATCATGGTCCATCCGGATTATCAGTACACGCCGAAGCTGATTCCCGCCATGACCGGGATCATCGGAAACGGGTTGTACGATTGTGTGCTGGGTTCGCGCATCCTGGGCGGGTACGCCTTGCGCAGCGGGATGCCGTGGTGGCGGTATGTTTCCAACCGTTTCCTGACGCTTGCGGAAAACCTGCTGATGCGGTCGAAGCTTTCCGAGTTCCACACCGGATACCGGGCCTTTTCGCGCCGCCTGCTGGAGAGCCTGCCGCTGGACGCCAACTCCGATGATTTCGTCTTCGACAATCAGATGCTGGCTCAGATTCTCTGGCAGGGATTTGATATTGCCGAGGTCACGTGCCCGACGAAGTATTTCACGGAGGCCTCCTCCATCAACTTTGCGCGCAGCGTAAAATATGGATTCGGTTGCCTGGGCACGGCCGTCTTGTTCCGCCTCGCCCGTATGGGTCTGGTCCAATCCCCTCTCTTTCCCCGCGATCGCCGTGGTACCATCTGACGCGTGTCCGCAACGGACAGCGAATCTGTCGGCCTCGTGCGAGAGACGCCTATGCGATTGTTGCTTTTCTACAGCGTGCTGATTGCGCTCGCGACCTGCGCCGTGTATTGGCCGGTCGGCGGCCACGAGTTCGTCAACTACGACGACACGCTTTACGTGACGCGGAACGTGCACGTGCAGGCCGGGCTCACCTCGGAAGGCCAGCGCTGGGCCTTTACGAGCGCCTCCACCGGAAACTGGCATCCGCTGACCTGGCTATCCCACATGGCGGATGTGGAACTCTTCGGCATGCGGCCCGGCGCGCACCATTGGATGAGCGTTGCAATGCACGCGTTGGCGTGCGTTCTGCTTCTCGCGTTCCTCGGCTACTCGACGAAATCGTGGAACCGGTCTGCGGCTGTCGCGGCCGTGTTTGCGCTCCATCCGCTGCACGTCGAATCGGTCGCGTGGATCGCGGAGCGGAAAGACGTACTGTGTGCCGTGTTCTTCTTTCTTGCGCTCCTGGCTTACGCACGCTATGTACGGTGCCGAAGTTGGTACGCGTACACGGCCGCATTGCTCGCCTTCGCCCTCGCCTTGATGGCCAAGCCGATGGCGGTGACGCTGCCTTTCGTACTGCTGCTGATTGACGTGTGGCCCTTGGACCGGGTATCGCTTCCCAAGCTGAGTCGCAAGACCGCGTTCACGTTGCTGGTGGAGAAGATCCCCTTCCTCGTTCTGTCCGGGGCAGTTTCCGCCGCGACCTTTCTATTGCAGCGACAGGTGGAAGGCGTCCGATCATTGAGTGATGCAGGCCTTGGGTTGCGCACCGCCAACGCGCTCGTTGCCTACGTTTCGTATCTGGGCAAGACGTTCGTTCCGGTACATCTCGCGGCCTATTACCCTTATCCCGTGGACGGCATTGCCACGTGGAAGGTGGTCTGTTCCCTGGCCCTGCTGGTTGCACTCTCGATTGCGGCAATGCTGCACATTCGTCGCCGTCCGTGGTTTGCCGTGGGGTGGTTCTGGTTTCTGGGCATGCTTGTGCCCGTGATCGGCCTAGTGCAAGTGGGGAGTCAAGCCATGGCCGACCGCTACATGTATTTGCCCATGGCCGGATTGCTCGTTGCTGTCGCATGGACGGTTCCTGCGCGTTTGCCAAGCACTCAGAAAGTGAGGGTAACGCTACTAGCCGCCAGCATGGTAGTTTGCACGGCATTTGGGGCGTTGACCCTGCGGCAGGTCGGGTATTGGAAGGATTCAATTACACTGTTCGAGCATACGCTGGCCGTGGCCGGTGAGAGCGCGACAGCCCATACCAATCTCGGCGGCGCCTATCTCGAACGCGGTGACTTGGAACAGGCGTTGCTCCATTCTCAGCGCGCAGTGGAAATCAAACCCAACGATGTGAACGCCCGGAATAATATCGGCATCGTCTTTCTGCGACTTGGGAAGCCCGAGGACGCCGCGAACGCCTTCGCCACCGCCACACAGCTAGAGCCTGAGAATCCGGAGATACACTTCAATCTGGGCTTGGCGTACCGTGCCGCAGGACGCTCGAATGAGGCGCGCGTCGCTTTTACCGCGGCAATTGCGCGGAATCCTGCGCACACGAAGGCGCGCATGGAACTCGGCAACAGCCTGTTGAACGAGGGCCGGGGCGAAGAGGCGGCGGAGCAGTACCGCGCGGTACTGGCGCGGGAGCCGAATCGCGCAGAGGCCTGGTTGAATCTCGGCATCGGGCTCGCCAGCGCCGGTTGGTACGAGGATGCGATACCGTGTTTCGAGCGCGGCTTGGCGTTGGAGCCCGACCACGCTGAAGGCCATTTTTATCTCGCCAAAACCTATGCGGCGCTCGGACGCAACGACGACGCCGTCAACGCACTGCGCCGTGCCGTGGCTCTCCAGGCGGGGTTTTCCGCCGCGGAAGATCTGCTGCTGCACCTGAATCCACCCCCTGCTCAAACGCCCTAGCGGAACCCCCCCGGCTTTCGGGTACAATAAGGCGGTCGCGGACGCGAGATGATCGGGGAATATTCCGTCCCCCTCGTACGTCCTGATCTTAAACAAGGTTCTCCTGATATTGAGGGTTCTGCTCGTGCGAATTCGTTCTGCTCTCGCCACCGTTCTGCTTTTGATCACCTTCGGCCACGTGGCGTTTGCCCAGGATCCGAATCCTCCTTCGATCCGTTCCAATCAGGGGGCTTGGGCCATCCGGCGGCAATGGACGCCCGCGGAAACCCAGCACTATGCCAAATGGGTCGAAAACATCTATCGCATGAAGACCAAGGGGAATGTGGAGCAGCGCACTGCCAAACTGGAACGCATTCTTACCGATCCAGAAATGAATCTGCTCGAACAGCCAAGTTTCGCGGGCGAAGGGTGCAATCCCCAGTTATCCAAAGGGACCATCCGGTACCTCCACGCCGTCACCGACTGCGCCAAGCTCACGCAGTCCCTTCCGGCGTATTACGCTTATCGCCGGGCGTTGCCCTGGATGATGTCCTACGTCAGCCCGGTCAAGGGCGACCCCCGGACCTCGGAGAACAACATTCCCGTCGGTTTCGAAAGCAGTTTTACCAGTTCATCGCCCGACGCGTTCTTCAAGGCCGCGGTCGGTGGATTCGGGTCCGGCAACTACCGGGTGGAGCCGAACAATAAGAATTCCCAGTGGTCGGACTCCGTGCCGGTTGCGGTCAATCGCGAGTATCTACTCCCGGGCACGATCAACTACACCGACGGGCATTGCCTTATCCTGGGCGAGGTCGACAAGTACGGCGAACTCAAATTCCTGAATGCCAGCACGACCGTGACAAAGGACATCTTTACCTACAACGGCATGAACACCGTCGTAGGGATTACGCCCATGGACCCGAACAATGCGGGCAACCCGTTGGAAGGGTGCTTCCAGGGACTCCGCGTCATGCGCTATCCCATCGCCGAGACGGACAGCTCGGGGCGTGTGATCAAGGTGCGTCGGCGCACCGATGAAGAGATGGCGGAGTTCGGCTTCTCCATCGAGCAGTACAGCCGAATCGGCGATATGGTGACGGAACACAAGATTGAGGAGGACGGTTACACGCTCCAGAGTTTCCACGAATTCATCCGGTACCGGATGAAAACGGTCGACCAGGTACTCCCCGCGCAGTTCCTCAAGGAGTACACGGACGAGTTGGTCGAGATGTGGAAGGCCCGCGAGACCTTCGTGCAGGAAGCGTGGGAAGACGTACAAAAGAACGGCCCTATCGTATATCCCGAGGAGCAGCCGGATGAGAATATCTTCCAGGCCCTTGGGCGCTGGGAAACGTGGAGTTCGCCGTCATCCGATGTCGATCGGCGGACCAAGTACTTTTACCTCGCGGATTGGATGGACAACGCCATCCGGTGGTACGAGTCCCAGCCGGGGTTGGTCGACCTGTCCGGATTTGAAAGCTACAACGTCAAGACGCCATCCGACCTCGCCGTCGCGATCGTGAAGGAAAAGAACCGGCTGTTCAATGAGAAGTCGATTCAATACACCAACACGGTCGGCGAAAAAGTGACGCTGACGCTTGCCGACATTGAGAAGCGTTTGTACGACCTGTCCTTCGATCCCAATCATCCGCCCGAACTTCGGTGGGGCGCACCGGAAGGCAGCGAGGAGCGGGCGACCGCGAAGGCCACGTATACGCCCGTACCGGACGGATCGCGCATCCCCATGGAAGAGGCTTACTACCTCCAGACCTACTACCGCTGCGTGGGCCAGCGCGAGACCGAGATCAGTTGCCTGCGTGGCATGTTCACCGTGGGATTCCCGGTGCGCGACAAGTTTGATTCGCAGTTGGCGAAGTGGATGGATGACACCGTGGCGGCGGAAATGCTGGCATCGAACTGACCCAAGCCGTGGAAGTTTAAGTCGGCCAAACCACAAGATTTAGGCGTAGCGGGCGGTAATCTCTTGTCTTTCACGCGTTTTTCATTTACACTCGAATCAGCTTAGCGGAACTTGGCACTAATCATCGGGGATCATCGCGGATGTTGACCGTTACCCGTTTTTCCATTCCACTCATGTTCTTCACCAGTTTCTGCATCGCTGGGGCAGAAGATCCCAATCCGCCGTCCATCCACAGCGAGCGGGGCGCATGGCCGATTTGCCGCCAGTGGAACGTAGCCGAGACGCACCACTATGCGAAGTGGATCAACCACATCTACAAATTGAAGTCCGAAGGGACGCCGGAGCAACGCCGGGCGAAGCTGGAGCGAGTGCTCACCGATCCCGAGATGAACCTGCTCCTCGATCCGGAATTCGCGGGAGAACAGGCCAACCCGCAACTCGAAGGCGAGGTCATGTGGGCCATGCACACCATCCTGGATTGCGGCAAGCTGACCGTGGCCCTTTCGTCGTACTACTCGTACCGCCGCGGGTTGCCGTGGATGGTTTCGTACGTCCGGTCGAGCGGGGGGGACTTGCGGACGTCGGCGTACAACATTCCTTTGGGCGTGTACAGCAGCTTTGATTGCCAAACGGCGGCGGAGTTTTTCGTCAACGCGGTGACGGGGTTCTGCACCGGCAACTTTCGCATCGAGCCGTACAACACGAACTCGGAACTCTCGGACACCGTACCGGTGGCCATCGATCCGCAATACCTGATCCCCGGCGCGCTGCATTACCTGGACGGCCACGTGCTGGTTCTCGCGGACATTGAAGAGACGGGAGAACTGCGGTTCCTCGATGCCACGACGGCGGCGTCTCGCGACATCTACACGTTCAACGGCCTGAACGCCGTGATGGGGATTCCCGCAAAGAACTCCAACCGGAACGGGAACGAGTATGCCGGCTGTTTCCAGGGGCTGCGTATTTTCCGGTATCCCATTGCCGTAACGGACGAGTCCGGGAAGGTTATCCGCGTGCGCCGTCGTACGGACGAGGAGATGAAGGAGTTCGGGTATTCCACGGAGCAGTACGACCATATCGAAAAAATCGTCCGGCACCAGAACATTGTGGAAGACGGCGTTTCGTTGACCAGCTTTCATGAGTTGATTCTGTCGCGGATGCGCAGCGTCGATCGCGTATCGCCCGTCGAATTCATCGAGCACTTCGCGGACGAACTGGTGGATTTGTTCGCCATGCGCGAGGAGTTCGTGCAGCAGGGCTGGCAGGACGTTCTCGCGAACGGCCCCATCGCCTTTCCCGAGAACAGCCGATCGGAAAACGTCTACGTGGCGAACGGCCGTTGGGGCGCCTGGACCTCCGCGGCGTCGGACGTGGACCTGCGGAATCGCTACTACTACCTCGCCGACTGGATGGACAACATCGTGCGCTGGTACGACCGTCAGCCCGAGTTTATCGACCTGACGGGACTTAACAAGTATTACGTGGTAGATCAAGGCAACCTGGCGTACGCGCTTATGGCGGAGAAGACGCGTATCTTTCACCGGCACACCTTCACCTACACCAATTCAAAAGGCGAACCGGTGGAATTGACCTTGCTCGAGTTGGAGAAGCGGCTCTACGACTTGTCCTTCGATCCGAATCACCCACCGGAATTGCGATGGGGCGCTCCCATCGGAAGTGCCGAGTACCGGACCGCACCGGATATGCCGACGCCGCTGCCGGACGGCACGACCATGGCCATGACCGAGGCGTACCGCCGTCAGGGGTACTACCGCTCCCTGGGACAGCGCGAGACAACCGAGAGTTACCTGCGCGACATGTTTACATCGGGTTATCCCGTACGCGAGAAGTTTAACGGTCAGCTTGCGAAGTGGACCATCACGGCCGATCCGGTACCGCCGCTGATCCCCACTGGGATATCAATCGCGGAGTTGCGCAAGGGATGGGAAGCGCAACAGCAGCAACGCGTGCGCGCCGCATCGCGTCTGTTGGACCATTCCACCGTCGGCGAAGTGAACTGAAGCGTTCCCGTTCCGCGGCTCGTCGCAGAAGGGAAGGGGAGGCCGATATGATTCGGCACGCCACGTCATGCTTTCTCCTGGTGATACTGTGCGTCTCCTGCGCGGCCGTTAAAGCACCAGACGATTCTTCCCCGCGCAGTCGGTTTCCCACGCCCTCCAATACGAAACCCCGGCCGGACTACTTCAACCACGCGTACGGACAGCACGAACGGAATGTGTTGGATCTCTGGCAAGCGGAATCGGAGAAGCCGACACCGGTCTTGATCTTCTTCCATGGCGGTGGATTTGTTGGCGGCGACAAGTGGACGCTCGCTCCTGACTTTCTGCAGATGTGTCTGAATGCGGGGATCTCCGTGGCGAGCGCGAACTACCGCAAGTCCACCCAAGCGCCGTATCCGGCACCCATGGTGGATGGCGCCCGCGCCGTGCAGTACCTGCGGTACCGGGCAAAAGACTGGAACCTCGACCCCGATCGGATCGCCGTCTCGGGAGACTCGGCTGGCGCAGGCATTTCGCTCTGGATCGCATTTCACGACGACCTGCGTAAGCCGGGGTCGCATGACAAAGTACTGCGGGAATCTTCACGCGTGAGCGCCGCGTGTGTGTTCGGCGCGCAGTCCACGTATGATCCGCGGGTTATCCGTCGCGAGATCGGCGGGCGCTCGTACGAACATCCTGCGCTGACGATGTTCTATGGGATCACCCTTGAGGAACTGGACACGCCGAAAGCGTACCGCCTCTACGAAGACGCTTCCGCGATGAATCACGCGACGCCGGACGATCCGCCGGTCATCATGTACTATTCCGAGAATCGCGCTCCCCTTCCACCGGGACCCAACCCCAATGCGGAGTTGTACTATCCGGACTTTGGGAAGTCTCTTGAAGGCTACGGAAGGCCCGGTGAGTCCATCCACCATCCCCGGTTCGGCACTCTGCTCGAGGAGAAGCTCGAACCCATGGGTATCGAATGCGTTCTGCTCCATCGGGACGATTTCTCGGCTACGGAAAACCCCGGCGCCGCTGCGCATCAGGAAATGGTGCAATTCCTTCTTCGCCAGTTTAAGATGATGGAGGAAGAATAGATTCCATTTGTCGAGTTAGGAGGGGGATATGCGAGTTCATGTACGTGTCTGTCTTTTCGGGGTAGTGGTCGCAATCGCGGCGGCATTGTCCGTGCCCATATCGGCAGAAGAACCGGCTCCGGTCAAATGTCTGATGATGGGGATGGGACCCCATAACGACGTGGTCCTGACGGATGCGCTGGAAGACATCAAGACCAACTATCCAAGTGTCGCGATCACGCCGAGCGAAAACATCGAAGACCTGAAGATCGAAAATCTCAGGAACTACGATGTGCTTCTCATGGTGCAGATCAAGGTCGAGGGCGGGAACCCACCGGACTACGTCAAGGAGGGGATCGTCCAGTTTCTCCAGGAAGGCGGGGGACTGGTGGTGACGCACTTCGCGGTGGCGAACGTGCAGGAGTGGCGCGACTCCATCGATATCTATGGCGCCATGTGGGTGAGCGGAAAGTCGACGCATGGTCCGTACCACGAGTTCAGTGTGGACATCAAAGACGAGGCGCACCCGATATTGGAAGGCGTCAAGCCGTTCACGACGAACGACGAACTGTATTTCAATCTGCTCATGCGGCCGGATATGAACGTCATCATGACGGCCGACGAGGAGCGATTCGGGCACACCGTGGCCGAGCCGATGCTCGCGACCCACTATGTGCACAACGCGCGCTGCGTGTACTTTGCGCTGGGCCACGACGTGAAGTCCTGTGAGCCGCCCGAATTCCGGAAGATTCTGGTCCAATCCGTCGAGTGGGCCGCCTGCCGACGGTAGAACTATCTGATACGATTCGGAATACGACGCGGCATCGCCTCGCAATGGGGATGCCGCGCTCTTGTTCTTCTCGATTGCTTCCCGGTTGCGCCAGTTAGCAGATATCGATCATTATCGTCACCTGTGAAGTCGAGGTTCTCGAGGAGTAGTCGCGTTGATGGCATCAATTGCTCGTTCCGTCCTCATCGTTTTGATCGGCGCCATCGTTTCAATGCCGGCCGTTACGAAGGAGGGTACCGGTACGCTACGTGGTATTGGGCTGCACAACGGCGCGACCCTCTCGCGGGGCCCGATTTTGGCTCCGGTCGCGGGAAACCCGATGCAGCATCCGCGTCAGGAGAGCAAGGTGCAGCTCGAGCAGTTGGGCGTTGCGATGCGGATGTTCGCGGCGGAAAGTCCCGGCCAACAGTACCCCCCGCTGAATGTGAGGGGAGGGGAATTGTCGGTGGAGCCGCGTGCGCTGTTTCCCGAGTACATCACCAACCCGTTCCTGTTCGTTTCTCCCGCACATCCGGAAGCTCCGCAACTAAAGGAGCAGGCGCTGCGGGATCCGTTGTCCGTCATCAATGACCGAAGTTACTGGTACCTCGGTTACGTGCTGCCCGATGAAGCCACGGGTCTCGTGTTTCTGGAAGCGTTCAAGGGTGCCATCAAAGCCGGGGACGCGCTTGATGATGACGTAGCGATTGGCGGCTTTGGCACGATTTACCGTCTCCGCGAAGGCGTTGAGCGGGCTGTCATTACGGACATCAACAACGCCGAGGCCGCGCGGCAGATGCAGGCCAGGATTCCCATCATGATCGAGCGGCCCGGCTTGCAGGAAGGCGGTTCGAACGTGTTGTACCTGGATGGACATGTGGAATTCATCCCGTATCCCGGTCGATTCCCAATGACCGAGGAATTTGTGGAGGCACTGCGCGCGCTGGATGCGAAGATGACGCAGCCCGGCGCCGAGGCTCCATCGAGCTCGGAGTCGCGGCGATAGCGAAATTCGAAAGGAATTTCCCTAGCTCGTGGCAAGTGGCTTGGGCTTTCCCCCACGATGTCTGGCGGGACAGCCTGCCGTCGGATCCCGAAGAACCAGGGCCAAGACGCCCACATTTATCTTCAACGCGTTCGTCCTATTGGACCCATTGGTCCTATACGTCCTATCGACCCCAACTGTGGTACTCTGATCACGTCTTGGCCGCGAACGCAATCAGGAGCCAACGCATGCTTACTGCAATGTTGATCGCAACGATTACGGCTGTCGGCGCTGAAAACATCACTCCCGAAGCGCCTCCGGAGCAGCCGGTGCGTATCGCACTCATGCACGGCGTTCCCGTGAAGTGGGATGTCAAAGCCAATTTCGAGGTATTCCTGTCCTGCCTTGAACAGGCGTCCGCCGAGCGGGCCGACATCTTCATTACACCGGAATGCTGGCTGGACGGCTATGCCGCTCCGGACGAGGGGTCGACGCCCGAACGATTGCGGACCGTCGCGCAGGATCTGGAAACCAGCGAGTATATCCTGCGCGTTCAGCAGGAGGCGAAAGACCGGGCCATGATGATCTGCTTCGGATTTACCTCCCTGGAAGACGGGAAGCTTTTCAATACGGCGGGGCTATGGGACGCTGAAGGGAAGCTTGTCGGGTTGTACCACAAGACCCACCTCCAAACACATGATTTACAATACAGCTTCGGCGAGGGCATTCCCGTGTGGCCGTCGAAGTACGGTCCGCTCGGGATGATGATCTGCGCGGACCGGCGCTGGCCAGAGACGGTGCGCACGTTGCGTCTGCAAGGTGCGAAGCTCATTCTCAACCCCACCTACGGCTTCCACAACGACATGAACGAAGCCATCATGCGCACGCGGTCTTTCGAGAATCAGTGCTTCATCGCGTTCACCCATCCCGAAGAGAGTCTCGTGACCGGTCCGAAAGGCCAGATCCTCGCGCGTTGGGAAGGGACGAGTCCCGGCGTGCTGGTCTGCGAAATCGATCTCGCCCACGCCAAGGACGACAACCATATCCGCGACCGCCGTCCCGAGCTGTACGGAGTAATCGCAGAGGGAAGGGAGTAGCGCGCCCGCGCTGCGACGTACCTTTGTCCACCGATTTCATCGATTGCACCGATGAAAACGCGTATCGATGTGTCCGCAGTTGCCACCAACGACCCAAGCTCGGTATCTGTGGAGAAGCATGCATTCTCTCTTCTTTTTCGGTGTAATCGGTGAATTCGGTGGATGATGCACAAAATCGCCGGTCTCAGCCGTGGTTAGGGAAAGGTCAACTGGGGAGGGGAACCCGTTGCGGGAGGCATGAGCGAGGACCACGTAGAGACGTTGCGGAGGTTTTATGAAGCCAATCGTAACGAATTGTACACCTACGCGCTGGCCCTGACGCGTTCGCGGGAAGCGGCGGAGGACGCCATCCACACGGCCTTCGGCAAGATGCTGAAGACGTGGAGATTGCCACGCGAGTTGCGGCCCTACGTGTTCCGGTGTGTGCGAAACGCGGCCATCGACGAGCACCGGGTATGCGTTCGCGAATCGTTGCACGATTCCCCATTCGCCATCGATGAATCGCGAAACAACGGCCACGATCCGGAGTTGCAGCACCAATTGGCCGACCTGCTCCTGACCCTGTCCGAAGATGAACGGGAGAGCATCATGCTCAAGGTTTACAGCGGCATGACCTTTCACGAGATCGCGGCGACTCGCGCGGTCTCCATCAACACGGTCGCCTCCTGGTACCGTCGCGGACTCGAAAAGCTACGAGTCCTCATGCGAGGAGAGGAAGAATGAAAGACCTCGAACGTGAATTGAAATCGATTCCCACGGCGTCGCCCGATGAGCGACACGAGCGGAGAATGGATCGGCTGTTCCTCGAGTCCGAACGGCGGCGCGCATGGTTCCGGCGGCCAATCCCGTTGTGGCAAGGGGCTGCGGCCTGTCTGTTGGCGGTGGCGTTCGGGTACCTGTACGGCGAGAAGCAAGACGCCGCGCCACCCACGCCGGTCGAGACGACCCGGACCGTCTATATCGTGCCCGCGACGCCGGAGTTTCAACGCGCCATACAGGGATCGGCGCAGCCCCGGCCGCTGGAAAGCGAAAGGGGATCGTACGTCATCGAGGTATCGCCGTTCTCACTGGAATCGGAATCGTTGATGGGGGACGCCACGTGAAGACTCGGACTGTAATCCCGATCTCCATTGTTGCATTGTGCCTTTCGGCATTTAATGGGGTCGCAGAAGAATCATCTCCTGCTTCATCAGCCGAGGTACCCGTTTATCGTGTGGAAGTCCACGTCTTTCGGATACTTGCACCAGACGATTCAGATTCGGGTAACGCTTTGAAAGTGCTGCAAAATGGTGTGAAGACGCCGCTGCCGAAACCCGGCGAGACCGTCGGGAGCGTATACGGCTCAAAGCTCGAGTTGTCTGTCCACAGTGAACGGTGGACGCTCGATAAGGACGGCCTCAGCCGGGCCGAAACGGACGAGAAGACGGTGGACTCGGTGCAAGAGGTTTCCAGCCCGGCAATCCTATTGCCTTTGGGCGAGTCCGCCGAGATTCACATCGGCGAGCAAGGGGCGCAGTACTTCGAGCGGGAAGAAGACGGCGTCTATGCGTTGCGGACCGTCGACGGGTTTGTCGGGTATACCTTTGAGTGCACGCTGAGCCGGTCAGCCGCGATGGAAGGCACGTTGAGTATGGAGATATCCAGTACGCTTCGTGAAACGGGCGACCGTGAACCAGTCCCCGGCTTGTCACTGGACGTCGGGAAGCCGACGATACGTGAGACGAAGTTCGAGACAAACATTGAGTTGAAACCAAACGACTGGCTCGGTTCGGTGAGCCGGAATGATGACGGCTCAATATTGCTGACTCTGGTCACCGCACGTGAGAGTGGGAGCTGAATCATGATTCGCTTCGTCGCGATCCCTGTTACTTTGTGTCTAGCTGGCGTGGCCTTAGGATCTGACTACGAGTTGCGTCTCTATCGGGTTGACATGCCTGTCGCTGATGAAGTCCGCTCCGTGCTCGACCAGCACCTAAGCAAACCGCTGGACACGCTCGTGCCAGAGTTGGACGGGGTTCCGCTCGGTCGTCTTCACCCCTTGGCGATTATCGACCAAGACGACTGGGACGGTACTGACCTCACTGGCCTTCCGGGAGTCAGCGGCGACCAGAATCCCGTGCCCATGTCGCAGGGTGCCGCATTCTACTCAGGCACGGAGATCCCGTACGAATACCTTGAACCACGGCCTGACGGCCGATTCGACCGTAACATTGGTTACGTCGACCGAGGTATCCGGTTGACGCTGAAACCAGAGAATCCTCAATGCACACGCATCTGGATGACCTTGGCTCGGCCTGGTCCCCGCCAGCCGATCGACGGCGTAACGCTGGACGTCGGCCCAGTCACACAAGGGGAGGGGCCGGTCTGGACGAACCTTGTCATGAACACACCGATCGGGCAATGGTCCGCGGTATTGTTCGCGACGCGGGAGGAGTTGGAGGAGCCGCCAAGGCTACTCCTGCTCTTTCTGCGGCAACTGCGCGAAGCCAATGAGACCCAATCACACCCCGTATCGGAGAGTCTCGTCCCGCCTATCCAGTTCTCGGTCGAAGCCAAGTTCCTGCGCCTACCCTATGAACCCATCGCAGAAAGTATATTCATTCAAAAAAACGGCGAGCGCATTACCCTCCGCGATACCTTGCTGATTCGCGATCCAAACGCCGTGCCCGTCGCGGGAGAGGGGCAACGAATCACAGCCATCAAGCTGCCGGATTCGGAGGAGCCGATTCCGGTGAATGATTTCGATTTCAATTGGGATCGACTCCGGTCTGCCTTTCCGAACGGTGGGCTGGAACTGCTCTCGGCGCCGCGCGTAACGACTATGGCGGGATTTACGGACCGGGAAAACCCATCCGGTACGCTGTTCAAAATTGTCTTGCCCAACGGCTCCGACCCCTTCGGTCTAACCTTCGCCAAGCACCAATTCGGCGGACCTGGCTTTGGCTCGCCCGGCCTCGGGGGAGGCGGCTTTGGCGGCGGATCGGATGGTCCAGGCCAGGATGCGCCCGTTCCGAAAATCGACTTCTTGTCCTTTTGCGACAAGTTTAGTCCACTCGTCGGAGATGTCCTGCGATCCAAAGACCCCGGGAAACCCGCCATTATCGCAGATTATTTGACCCAGAAGATCAAGGTTGCCGACGAAACAGGGACTCTATTGGATGCGGAAGAAGTCCAAACCGGAATAGCGGTCGCACTGAAGATATCCTGCACCAGCGCAGGAGAGAACATCTTACTGGACATCGCGCTCGTAGAGACCTATCTCGATAGGCCTCCGGCCATCAAGCTGACGCGTAAAGGGTCTCCGGCCCGCCCAAATCCAATCGAATACACGGTGCCCGATGAATCAGCCGTGCCTCGCCGGATCGAGCGGAGTTGCCGGTTTCGCCAACCCGTGGAAGATGGCGAAACCCTTGCTTACCTGATGCACGATGACGTGCGCGGCGATTTGACCCTGGTATTCGTTACCATCGATCGTATCGAAGGAGACGCGGCGTTCTTCTATACCGAGCCTAATCCATAAGAATACCCGGTGAATCGGTCGGCAATGTTGCGAGCCATTGCCGCATACACCGCAGAAGACACAGGTGAGGGCACCTGTGCCACACGGTCGATTGAACTTTTGTAGTTCTTGAAACTGTCGTTCGAGTTCTTGGTAATTCCGAATGAAGGTGATTGGAAGCCCTGAAACTCAGTATTGATCTGAAATGTGTGGCACTGGTGCCCTCACCGGTGATCCCTCAGAAGTTCCCCGGCATGGGTTTCGGATACTCGCTCAGTTCCAGAAGCGCATACAGTAGAAGACCCACGCCATCCGTCGATTCGTAATACGGCTTGGCCGGGTGCCCCTTGAACCAGCCGTTGACGTAGAGTTTGTCGATGGCCTCGTCGGCCAAGTTGGTGGCTGTGGTCAGGTCGGCGGGATCGCCCGTCGCATAATGCAAATGCAGGAAGAACGAGATGGCCCGGCCGTAGTTTTCGGCGTAGGTGCCGCTGGTTTGTTCCGCTTCGGGCAGGCATTCCAGCAGTTCCTTTTTCCAACGGCGTCCAATCTGCGGGGGCAGGTTGGACCGGATGTTCTCGGCCCAATGTTGAGCGCTTTCCAGGGCCGCGGGATCGCCACTGAGTTCGTAGGCGTAGATAGATGTTTGCGCCGCGATCATGGGGAACTCGTAGGAAAACATCACCGTCCGCCAGATGTCGATGTAACCGACGGGTTTCCACAGGTCGTAATGGCTGTCCATCGCCTGGTCCATGACCGGCGTGCCGTCCAGTGCCAGCATGGCCCGCCATTGGCGGGCATCGTTGTCCCATCCGTATTGCAGATACGCCTTCACGTAGGCGAGGGCCACGTCTCGGAACCAGGGATCGTTGGTCAACTCATATGCCCGCAGTAAGGCCGCGGCGTGGGGTCCGGTGACCGTTGTGAAGCAGTGATGGGCGTCGTAACGGTCGCCCATGCTTGGCGCGTCAGGGGCGAGATTGGTCTCGGGATTGCGCGCGTTCCAGTGGCGGCCCGCGACGGTTTTCGCCCAATCGAGATACTTCGGCTCGCCGGTCTTGCTGTACAGGAACGCGAAGGCCTGGAGGAACGACCCCCCGGAGAAGGCAAAGTCGCAGCCGACGCTCTTGTCATCGTGGCGGTTGTGTAGGCCCGTCTCCTTGTCGACGACATGCCATTCCCAGATGCCTTCGACTTCTTGTCGAAACAATTCCGGCGTGACCCGCCACATACGCTCCCATTCGGGGAGGAGCACCAAGATTTCGTGGGGCCCCGCGCCGTCGCCATCGCCGCCGGGCGCGTCCGTGTAGGCATCGTAGTAGATGTGCGACCCCCACGCGAGCAGGCCGTTCTCCTTGCGAGAGCGCTCGAAATAGGTTTGGACATACGCGTCGCATGCGTCCGCATAACGCGATTCTCCCGTCACGTCGCTCAAGGCGTAGAGCGTCCGCAGCAACGGTTGATCTTCCCAAAGGTCGCTGCCTGCCGGATTTCGCCTATGCTGCCGCTCCTCCGCGCGGATGTAGCCGTCGAGGGGCAGGGGATCGGGTGGCGACGACTCGGTTGCGATGTCGATGATACTCATGAACATCGGGGTCTCTAACGCCCCGTACCGGTCCGTGCCGCGTTCAAGCATGCGGTTGGCATGCGACTGAACAACCGAGCGGTATGCCGCACACTTCTCCGCGGAAATCGGGCCAGACATGAGTATGACCGACAAACCGGTGATGACGAAACCGACCATGGCGGGGGAACTCCTTGAAATCGTTGGTGTTTCGCTCATTAAAGCACAGTTCGCCGTGCGTACGCCATGACTGCGCATACCCGTGATGAATGGGGATACCTCTCCAGGACGAAAGACCAGGAAGTAGGCGAATTGTGAATACACTGATGCAACTGTAACGAAGCGGTCCCGTGGGCCGTTATTATGGCAGGCGCTTTGAAGATGCAGAGTAATTAGCAGAAATTGTCAGCGAATATTTCAATAAA
>CAZWDH010000137.1:0-17573 GCA_964632865.1 uncultured Nitrospiraceae bacterium | reverse complement strand
GTAAACCGCCGGCGCGTCAACAAATACAAAAAGAACGGCGCTCCAATGAGCGACGTGATGATCCCAATCGGCGTTTCTCCCGTCATAAACTTCCGCGCGACGATGTCGCAGGCGCAGAGGAACGCGCCGCCGGCGATCATGCTGACGGGCATGAGCACGCGATGGCGCGACCCGGTGATCGTCCGTACCGCGTGGGGGACGATGAGCCCTACGAACCCGATGGGTCCCACCTTGGACACGATGATCCCGGTCATGAGCGAGCACACGAGGAAGGTGGTCAGTTGCAGACGCCGCACGTTGACGCCGCGGCCGGCCGCCATCTCTTCGCCGAAGCCGAGCTGGTCAAACTTCGGCGCTTGTGCCAGCAGAATGACCGAGCAGGGCACCACGCCAATCAGCAGCGTCAGCACGGGTTCGTAGCCGATCACGTCGACACCGCCCATGAGCCAGCGGTCCATGTTGACCAGTTGTTCCGGGCGCGCAAGGTAGCGCAGGAACAGGATGCCGGACCCGGCGAGTAGTCCCAACGTCACGCCCGCGAGCAGGAGCACCGACGGCGCCATGCGGGTCTTGCGCGTGGCCATGCCGTAGATCAGCAGCACGTCGAAGGTGGCGAAGGCGAAGGCCGAGGCCTGCACGTGGGAGAAGCCCGCGATCTCGAAGGCTGACCACCCTGCCGCCGAACCGAAGATCGTCGCCGCGTAAGCCCCGAAGGCCCCGAAGCTGTCGATGCCCAGTGTGTACGGCGTCGCCAGCGGGTTCCGCAGCAGGGCCTGAAACGAACATCCCGCAATGGTCAGACCGCATCCGACGATCAGCGCGACCAGCGTGCGCGGCATGCGTTGGTTGAACAGGATGCTCAGCGCGGGCGAATCGTTGATCGCTTCCCCCGCGCGCCATTCCGCTATGATGCGCCCGACGCTCAGCGTTTCCGTGCCGATGAGCAGACTGGCCGCCATGAGCACGACGGAGCCCAGCGCCACTGCGACGGTCAGCCATCTACGCGTGCTTCGCGTCATGTTGCCGACTCCGCGGGTTCCTCCGCCGTGATCAGCGGCGCGCCCGTCATGGGGTGGCGGCACACGCGAATGGGCGCGTCGTAGGCTTTCGACAGTAGTTCCTCGGTCAGCACCGCACCCGGTTCACCCGACGCGATGAGGCCGGTCGACAGGTGCGACAGTAGATACAATCGGTCGCAGAATCGCGCTGCAAGATTGAGATCGTGCGTGACGACGCCGATGCCGTAGCCCTCCGACGCCAGCCGCCGCAGCAGCGCGAAGATCTCGATCTGATGATGGATGTCCAGCGACGAGGTCGGTTCGTCCAGCAGCAAGAGATCCGGTTCCTGCGCCAGCACGCTCGCCAACAAGACGCGTTGCCGTTCCCCGCCGGACAAAGACATGAAATTGCGGCTGTGAAGGTCCTCGGTGCCGGTATCGCGCAGGCAGCGGTGCGCCACGGTCCGGTCATGAGGTAACAACGCGCCTAAGGCGCCGAGATGCGGATAGCGTCCCAGGCACACGACCTCGAATACGTTCAGCGAAAACACGGGATTCACCGCCTGCGGAAGGAAGCCCATGATACGTGCGCGTTCGCGATTCGATACGCCGCTCAAGGGCCGCTCATCGATTAGAACCTTGCCGGATCGCGGCCGCAATAGTCCTGCCAGCACGCGCAGCAACGTGCTCTTCCCCGAACCATTCGGCCCGACGAGTCCCGTGATCGTCCCGCTCTCCACGGACGCGCCGACGCCGGAAATCACGTCCGTGCCGGGTTCGTAGGCGAAGGTCACGTTGTCCGAACGCAACACGCGCGTCATGGCGCGGGGATCTCAATGTTGGGATGCAACCAACGCGCGAACTGCGCGGCGATTAACGCAATGCGCGGTCCCGGCCGCAGCGCATACGATTCTTCGAACAGATAGATACGTCCCGACTCGACAGCGGGCAACGACGGCAGCGCGTTCCAATCATCGCGGTACCGTTGTAATTCCTCTTCCGAGAGCCCCTCGCCCGCATGACACTCGATGATAATGTCCGGCGCGCGCACGACCACGGATTCCTTGGAGGCCTCGAAGTAGTCCACCGCTTCGTCGCCAAACAAATTGTCGCCGCCGGCCACGTCCAGCATCTCGGAGAGAAACGACTTGCTGCCCACCGTGAAGAGATTGTTCAGGTCATGGTTCGACCGCGTATTGATCAACAGGACCTTCGGCCTCGGCTGTCCTTCGACTGCCGCGCGTATCGCATCCAACTCGCTTTGGATCTGATTCCACAGCGCCGTTGCTTCGTCCGGGCACTCCATCGCTTCTCCGATCCGGGTAATGCCGTCGTGAATAGTGGCGAGACTATCCATATGCGCGTGGAGCACGGGGAATCCGTTTTGCTTCGCGAGGGCGGCAACCTTTTCGTGCTTGCCCGGAAGGATAAGCAACTCCGGATCAAGCATCGTGATCTTCTCGAGGTTGGGATCGATGTATCCGCCCACATCCGGCAGCGATTCCACCTCCGGCGGGTAATCGCAATACGCAGTCACCGCAATGATGCGGTCGCCCTGACCGAGGGCGAAGAGGGTCTCCGTGATATTGGGCGACATGGAGATGACGCCGTGCCGGGTAGGCGAATTGGACTCTCCCGCTGGCGTACATCCCGTCACGACGCAAAGCATGCTAACGAGGGCTATGCCCAAGATACTCATGGCGCCAAGTCGCATGCGTGATTGTTCTCCCGCGCGATCCGACTCACAACAAAGACACAAGAGTTGTGGTGCAGGCTTCCAGCCTGCCTCCGGAAGCAGGCTGGAAGCCTGCGCCACAACGAAATTCCCGAACGACGCCGCTTTTGCGGCTGCCGATCTAGCGAAGCTTCCCGATGCGCACCGCCACGTCGCTCGCGAAACGCCGAATCAGTTCCTGCGCGAAGTCCGCCACATCCCGCTCCGCATCGTCGATGAGCGGGGTGAGATCCATGGCGAAATTGATCCCCGTGGTCACGTCCGTGGCGTGGGACGCGTGGTACGTGGCATGGGCGCGGCGCCGGCCCATGGTCGCCAGGTCGTACCGCTTGCCGCCCGCGATCTGCGAGTCGAACACGCCCAACAGCGCCGCCTGCAAGTTCTCGTGGGCGGAACAATCGAAGGCCACTTTATCCGTGTCCACCATCCAATCGAGATCGCGCCATACCTCGCAACCATACAAGGCCTCCGGACGCTCCGTCGCGGGCAAACTCCGGATCGCCTCGATGACCTTCAAGGTCACGCCGATATGCGTGTCGTGCTTATCGGTGAGGTTATGCGTGTATACCACCTCCGGCCGCGTCGCGCGCAGGATTTTCACGATGTCCTCGACCGGCCGCTTGTCGGAGCCGTCCTTGACGGCCTTGCTCGGGTAATCGAGCATGACCTGAGCCGAGTACTCGCCCACTACCGCCGCCTTGAACTGTTCCTTCACCCGCACGACCCGCATTTCATCGTCGGTGTAATCCTTGTACACATCGTCGCGCGGCGAGCCGCTCCCGTCCGTCACCACCACGCCGCAATACCACTTGTCGTCCTGCTGAAAGCACTTGATGATGCCGTCGTACGCCATGATCTCCAGATCGTCCTGATGCGCGCCGATGGCGATATGGGTGGTCCGGGCGAGGGCCTCCTCAACCGGCAAATGATCGGGCACAAACACCTGTGCGCCTTCTAACGTAAACTTCATTCGTCCTCTCCTATCCGCCATCTCAATTCAAGCGGTTGCTATCTCGTCTCGTCGTCCGTGTGGGTCCGTGTGGGTCCGTGTCTGTCCGTGCAAGTCCGTGTTCTTCACCCGATCGCCGGCAGGCTTGCCGCCGCGATCGACTGCCCGACCCGGCGCGCCTTTTCGTCCGGCAATTGTACTTCAATCCGCTTCGCCAGTTCGGGGAACTCGGCGTTCAACACCTCGTTCGCGCCGTTCACGATCAAGTCGCCGCCCTTGCCGGACGTGCAGCGTCCCAACACCAGCACGTGCTTGAGTTCGTAGAAGTCCGCGTAGTGGGCGATGGTATACCCCATGTAAACGCCCATGCTGCGCCAGATGTTCGTGGCGCCTTCGTGCCCGGCCTCCAGCTTTTCCTGCACGGCCTTGAGCTTCTCCGCGTCGGTCACGTCCTTCGGCAATTCGATTCCCGCCTTCGGGGCGAGGCGGAACACGCACTGTTGCGAAAAGTACAACGCGCCCACACCCGAATCGCCGGACCATTCGTCCTTGGGCGCGTCCGGACTATAGTCCACCGGCGCAAAGGCCAGCTCGTTCAGCCAGCCTGTGATACTGCCGTCCATGGTCACGTAGCCGCCCGCCTCGCTCGACCCGAGCGCGATCCCCAGCACACCGTTGTCTTCCAGCGACATGGACCCCGCGAGCGCGGTCACCTCGCCGTCGTTCACGATTTCCAGCGGCACGCCCATCTCGTCGCGGATGCGTAGGAACAAATTGTGGACCTCGTCGAAACGCTCCTTCGGGATTCCCCGGAACAAGGACGCAATCATGGGCCGGTTGTTGATGTACACGCCCGCGGAACTCCCGCCGATGGCGTCGACCCGATCCATCTTGGACGCAGCCGTCTTCAACGCGGTCATGATCTCGTTGTAATGGTAAGCGGGGTCCGTTTGCTTGCGCGGTTCCCACACGACCTCCTCGCTGTATACCGCCTCGCCGTTCACGACTGCGGACACCTTGCGGTCCGACGCGCCCAGATCGAACCCGATGCGGCAGCCGTCCAGATGACGCCCCAGCGCCTGGGTCGTTTCATTCTCCGCCGGGACTTCGGATACGTCGCACGGAAGCACTGTGAATGTATGCTCGTACACGTCCTCGCCCATGAACTTGAAGTCGAACTCCCGCGCGCCGCCCATGGCGTACGCCTTCGCGATGTGTTCACCGATGCTGCGCGGCCCACCCACGTAGACCTTCCAGCCGCCGCGCTGCCACAACAGGAACTTGACCAGCCGTTCCACGTAGTACAGATTCGCTTGCGCCCGGGCGTGACCTTCGGGGAATACCAGCGTCTCGTAGCGCGATACGGACCCGTCCGCCCGCTCCAGGCCCAGCACCAGGGGAACCCCCTCCCCGGACGCCTCGACTTCGGCGCGAAACGCGCGGTTCGCCAGCACAGCCGGGCGATATCCCTCGTCCAGCGGCGGCACAAAGTTCGGTTTGATGAGTTTGAATTCCTGCGACATCGAAAACCCCTTCCAAGGCAGAACGCCTGATAAGTAGATAGTTTGGCGAATGATAGCACACGAAGGAAGGCGCGGAAAACTCGCGATCGGTCTATTCCGGCGGGTCCACGCTGGGGGAAGCGGCGCGCTCGATCAAGAAACGAAGCACGACCAGCTTGTCGACGGTTAACTGCTTCGCCGTCAATTCCTTACCGCGGGGAAACCGGTGTTCGCTCGCGAATGTGCGCAAGTCGAAGGGCTCGCCGTTCGGCAACTGGGTCATCTGCACCAGGTCCTGAACCGGTACCTTCAACTCCGCCGCCTTCTCCCTGGCCGCGCGCTCCACGTAGAACCGGTCGATGAACCCGCAATACTGCAGGACGAACAGGAAGTTCCAGAACGCCAGGGCCGCGACCGCCGTCACGTTCCAGCGCAGTCGCCATGGCATCAACGCCGCAAGTTGCGCGATCCCGACGGCGAAGAGGGGCGTGCAATTCACCATGCGCCGCATCCCGAAACTCCAGCCCGCATCGGGCACAACGGAGTTTACGTAGAGCTGGATCGCGAAGGCCGCCGCGAGCGCTACCCACGCAGAGCGGTGTTTTTGCCGCCACACGAACAGTCCCGCCACGGCCACCGCGCACAGCGGAGTCCACGTGATCAATCCCGACGCCATCGAGAACAGCGTGTTCATCACGTCCGGGTGTCCCCAGTCGACGAACGCGTCGCCCTGCGGTATCGTGAAAAACGAACCGTAGAGGATCTTCCAGGCGATCATTTGCGGCGCGAACGCGACAATCGATGCTCCAGCGCACAATGCCAACGGCGCGATGCCGCGAACGCGCCGGTTCCAGAGGAGATCCATGGCCGGGACTATGCCAAAGGCTGCATTCTGCCAACGCACCAGCGCCGCCAACCCGAGCGCCGCGCCGATGAGCGCCCACGGCCACAGGGCCTCGCGTTCGCGCAATCGCGCCCAGAGCAACAGAAACAGCGCGATGCAGAAGAACGAGCACGCGTGGGCCATGGCGATCTGCCCGTAGGTGTAATAAAGCGCGGGCGAGCAGGCCCACGCCGAAAAAGCCCCGACCGCGCTGTGCGTCGGCAAGAACCACGTCCGCAACAGCAGGTACGTGCAGACCAGCCCGGACAGCCCATAAAAGGCATTCGCCAGAAACACCGCCGTGTGGTAGGGCCGCGAGAATCCGTCGGACTCCGCGCCGGTTATCAGCGCTACGCCGTGAGCGATCCCGATGAAGGGCGACCACATAATGCCGGGGCCGATGGAAAACAAATTGGGAAGGTGACCCGTCGCCGTTCGCTCCCCGTCGGGATTCATGAGGAACCCTTCGGTGAACGTCGCCTTCGCGTTCAGCGCCCGGTACTCGTTCGCAAACTGGAGGTCCTGGTCGAAAAGCAGCGATCGCGCGTAGGCGTAATACCCGACCGGGTCAACGCCCGCGATGCGTTGGTGCCACGGCTTGTACACGCCAAGCGCCATGAACGCGAGGCCAAAGCCGATCGCGACCAGAAGCAGGCCCGCGAGATACCCGTCCTTCCACCACGACACGGAAACGCTGCCCTCGTGCGTTGCGCTACCCGAAGGCATAGTAGGAAATGACGACCAGCACCGCGAGCGCGATGCGGTAGTACCCAAAAGCCTTGAAGTCGTTCCGCTGGATGTAGCGCATGAGGAAGGCCACTGCGGCGTAAGCCGTCACAAACGATACCACGGAACCCAGCGCGATCGCCGCCCACTGCGGTCCGGTAAACGACAATCCGCTCTTCGCAATCGTGAGGACGGTCGCGCCGAACATGGTCGGGATGGCCAGAAAGAACGAAAACTCCGCCGCAGCCGGACGGCTCGCCCCCAACAACATAGCGCCGATGATCGTTGCCGCCGAGCGGGAAGTGCCCGGCAACATGGCGAGGCATTGGAAGAAGCCGATGGCGAAAGCGGTCATGATGGTGATGTCGTAGACCGTCTCAAAACGCATCGGCAAATGTCGTCGTTCGATGGCGATAAGGATAACGCCGCCAACAAAGAGCGCGATGGCCACCGGGATCTCGTGGGCGAGGTATTCTTCGATGATATCGTTGAACATGAGCCCAAGAACCACCGCGGGAATCACGGCGACCACGATGTTGAACCACAACAAGACCGTCATCTGACGATGCGACGCGTCTCCGGTAAAAGGCCAAAGCTTATGCCAGAAATAGACAACCACCGCCAGAATCGCAGGCAACTGAATGATGACCATAAATGAGAAGGGAAAGGTCGAATTCGGATCGTCGCTAAGCCGCAGGAACGACTCGACAATAATCAGATGGCCTGTACTGCTGATCGGCAGAAATTCCGTGAACCCTTCCACAATGGAAAGGAGAAACGCGTTGATATACAGCACAAACGAAACCTTTCGGTCCAAGGAGGTGTATCGGAAAGCCGCGACATTCTAGCACGCCGCATGGGGGAGAGGGTACCCGCTCGACCTCGCGAATCACCTGAACGGAAGATCTGCGTCGTCCAGATCGGCGTATACGTACTCGTCGGGGTCAGACGGTTCCCAGCGAAGCTTCTTCAGATCGCAACGATCTTCCGCGTTGAAGCGGACGCCTTCGCGTTCCAGCAGCACCCGCTGCAAGTGCGGACGCTCGATATCGCCGCGGCCGCTGATCGCGCCGCGATGGTTGATGACCCGTTGCCAGGGGATGTCTTTCCGCTTGCAGGCCCGCAGCGCATAGCCCACGGCCCGGGCCGCGCGCGGCGCGCCGAGGATCGTCGCAATCTGGCCGTAGGTCATCACTCGGCCACGCGGGATCGCGCGCACCAACCGGTACACGGCCTCGTAGAAGCTGCCAGTATCGCCGAGGCTATTGGCCATGTCGCAGCTTGGGGTGCGGCGCCATCACGACCAACACGGTCGCCGGTTCGTCGCTGTTGTTGACGATGCCGTGGTAGACGCCCGCCGGCGCCACGGCCACATGTCCCGGCGGCAACGGATACGTCTCATCCTCGATCTGTACGTCGCAGGTGCCCGTCAACGCGTGATAGACCTTATCCTCGTCGTTATGCACGTGCGACCGCTGGCACTGGCCTGGCAAGAGGCAATACACATCGCAAAACATGCGATGGGATTCGTAGAGGTTCACCTTCTTCATCTTCTCTTCGGAAAACGCGGCGGCTTCCGACGTGTTCCAGATTGGCGGTTCCATAATCCTTACTGTCCCGTTTGGTTTTCAGATGCTTCGCGTTTGTCCAGTTGCGCTTGCAGCGCCTTCTCAAAACCGGGAAGGTCGTCGAGACGCAGCAATATCAGCGAACGCATGCCCAACCCGTGCATCGGCGGTGTGCTCGTCCGCTTGTTCGGCGAAGGACCCTGCCCCCTAAACGTCAGCGTGTAGGTTTCGCCCGCCTTCAAGTCATGCACGTCCAACCGCGTCCATACCGGGTCCAGCCCTTCCCGGCAGAAATCGATAGGACCCCCGAACGGTACACCGTCAAGGTCGGCCTGATAGACTCCGCCGATGAAGCCGTAGCTCATCACCGCGTTGATCTGATACCGGCCATCTTCCGGCACCGTGAAGTCGATAGAGACCGTGCCAGTCGGCGTGAAGCCCGCGTACTGGATGCCTTCGTCGCCTTTGGAGAGTCCTATCGCCGGATCCGCCCCCACTTCCAGGTCCTGGGCCGGAACGATCCGGTACGGCGCAATGCGATCCTTCGCCGGCGGCAGGTCCTCCGCGATTTCGACCGCGGGCCATTGGTACCAATACGCCACCGCGCTCACGAAATCCTGCCGCGGCAGAAACTGGCCCAGGTGCTCCGCGTTCCGCGAGAAGACGCTACCGCGCGTTTCCATCTGCACCCGCAACGACTCTTGGAAAGGTACCGGATCGGGCAAATGCCACCGGTACGCCGTCACCCGGTCGCCTGTGAAATACCCCTCCCACAACGACACGCCGAAATAGGGCGTATCAAACTTGCGGAATCCCCACGCGTCGCAGAAATAATCTTCCGTCCCCGTGCCGCTGAGCGACGGATACTCCTCGCCGTCCACGAAGAACCGGTCGTCCCCTTCGCCAAACCACCCAATCTCCGTCATGTGCGCAGAATACACGGTGCCCACGTACTGCCCGGCCCCCTTCGTCTCGAGCAGCACGAAATCATCCGGCCCCGTAGGATTCTCCTGCCGGTATTGGGCGTGAAAATACACGGTGTCCTCGGGAAGGCTGTCGTGCTTCTCCCAGTCCACGTAGAAGTAAAACGAATCCGTGTCGTGTTCGCCCTCGTTGGCGACGGCGATCTTGATGTGTTGCTTGAAGGGCATCTTCCAATAGCAGGTGCGCGCCCGGCCTTCGGAGGAAATCACGGCGACGGCTGACTCGTAATCCTCCCACGCGCCGTGGCCCACGCCGAAGAAATCCCCCAGCGGGACCTGCACGCTCGGCCGTTCGGCGCCGTCGTAATAAACCTTGAGCACATGCGACCGGCCGTGGAAGTAATCTTCCGTGCCGATGGTGCACCAGATGTGCGTGACGATGCCCGGTCCCTCCAAGTCGGCAAGCACCAATTCTTGTCCGGCGGGTATGGGCCGCGCGTCGCCGTTCTTCGCGAGGTCCTCGTTCGCGCTGCTCGACCGCTGCGCGCGAAAGTCGAGTTGCCGCGTCACCGAATCAAGCAAGGTCTGCGGCCACGCCGCCGTTGCAATGAAGCATGCGATAGATACGAGCACACACGAAACGAATCGGACCCGCAATCGTGCCATCGTAATTCCCCTGGAGTTGTCAAGGCACCGTCGCATTGTAAGCGCGGACGCCGTCAAAGTCACGGCAACCGAATCTCAATACGTGTTTGGCGTCGACCATGGTTTACCCGTGTACCCGCGCATCCACGAAATCGAAAACCGGCGCACCACGACATCGCCCCGGCGCGCCTCGACCATCTCCAACACTTCGCCACTTTCGAAATAGCCTTCGCTCACCATATGGTTGATGAACATCTGCGTCTTGAGCGGATCGCCTCCGGTTACAAACAGACCATCACGATCCGTCAATTCGTCCCATCCTCCCCAAAGGTCGTACTGGTTCATGCGGCGGTCGCCGACGTTCATGCAGTACGCGCGCGGCCGTCCCTTCGTGTAAAACGCCGACCACGCCGCGAGCTGATACCGGTCGCTGAACACAAACGGCTTCTCGTCAGACGCCGGCTCGCGATGCGCCGTCAGCGCGGCCCCAAGTTCGCGGCCTCCCTGCAACGCGTTCGTGGGGTCTCGGTCCACATCGAAGGTGAACGGACCCAGTTGCGCCTGACCCGGCTTGGATGCGGACCCCGCGGCCAGGTACACGAGTCCGGTGCTTCGCACGGCAAGCCCCATAGCCGCGCCGAGAACCAGTCCCGCCACGAGAAGGATTTGGAATCCGTGCGTACGCACCCGTTCCCGCCCGACCCACGCCAGGGCGGGAGCGCCCGTGATGTACGCGCACACCGGCCAATTCGGTTCCGGCGAATGCGTCAAGGCGATCAGCGTATAGGCGACAAACACCACGAAGAACGCGATCGCGAGAAGCGCCGCATCGCGATCGTGGCGCAGCCGCTTCATGCACACCACGGTTGCCCACACCATGAGTCCAAGCAGAATCGGTGACGCCACGCCCAACTGCGTCCCCATAAGTTCGACAATATTCCCAAATGCGCTGGCGGCGCTCACGGTATCGTCTGCGCCGATGCGGGCGGTATGCCGCAAGGAAATCCAGTTATGACTCCAGTTCCAATAGAAAACGCCGCTCATGCACAGCGCCGCTACCACCAGTGCGACGTACGGCCCCCGCGTCCGCAACGGCGCCCGGTCCACAGCCACGAGGTAAACGATTAGCGCCAGTACCAGCAGGATCATCGTGTACTTGGCGAGCAATCCAAACCCGAGCGCGAGCCCCAGCACCCACCAGTACCCCTGCTCTCCCTGCACCGCGCGGTGGAACGCATAGAGCGCCGCCGCCCACGCGAAACAAAGCAGCGGATCCACCGTCATAACCGCCGACCCCGCCCACATGGCGGGAAGCGCCAGCGCCACCATCGCCGCCAGCAGCGCCGTCCGCTCCCGTTTGGTGATACGTAGCGTGAGTGCGTAGGTGAGCGCCAGCGTCAGCGAGGACAGGATCACCGCTGCGGACCGAATCGCCCATGCCTCGTTTCCACCCGCAGACGTGAATGCGGCAATGACGTACGCGACCATGGGCGGTTTGCTGTAGTATCCCAACGCCAGCTCCCGCGACCAGTCCCAGTACTGCGCCTCATCGCCCGCGAGATCGAAGAGCCCCGTGTGAACAAACGCGAAATTGCCCAGGGTCCACACGCCCAGCAGCAGGTACAACGTGCGGCGCGCCGGGTGAATCTCCTCCCAGGACGCATGACGCCGGCCCTCCGCCGCATGCGTCGACCCATACCGCAACATGAGGCCCGCTGCTGCGGCCCCGCTCGCGACTCCCCAGAGATAACCGGCGAGCACATCTCCGGGGTAGTGGTTCCCGGTATAGATGCGCGAGTAGCCAATCAGCAACGCCAACGGGACAGTCGCCCACAGCGTCCTGCGGCGGAGGAATGCCAATACCACCGCGATCGCGGCGGCATTGGCCGCATGGGACGACGGAAACCCATAGATGGGGCCGCTGTCCTCGTAGAGCTCAGGCTGGGAAACGGTCCACTCATACCCCCGGCAAAGGTGAACGCCCTCCAGCACGACATACGGCCGGGGCATGGCGAACAGATTCTTGAGAACCGCGGCCGATCCGCTGTCGGACAAAACAAGCGCCGGGATGAACGCCAGCAAGCACAGCCGCATGCGCTTTCCGCCGAAGTAAACCAGAATCCCCACCAGCACGGCGCCGGGAATGAGAATCAGGTCCTTGTCGGAAAAGATCGGGATGATGCGATCGAAAACCGGGTTTTTCCAGGCGCCGTTGATCAGGCGGAAGAGTGACTCGTTCAACATCGACCGGAGTATATCGTTCCGGTAACGGACAGACAATCCGAAGTCGGGCGTTTCCGCGCCCTACCTCGGTGTTGGCAATCCCTCCGCTCAGTTATATAATGGGCGGCGATTGTTCAATCACGCACCCTGAGACAAGCGGAGGAGGGAGTCGAATGGCCAGGAAGAAAGTCAACGTCGCCTTGATTGGCACGAAGTTCATGGGCAAGGCCCACAGCAACGCGTTCCGTCAGGTCGGGCGCTTCTTTGACCTGCCTGTGGAGCCGGTCATGAAGGTCATCTGCGGGCGCAGCGAAAGCGACACGAAGGACGCCGCCGAAAAGCTCGGCTGGGAAGAGTGGGACACGAACTGGAAACGCGTCATCACCCGTGAAGACATCGACGTGGTCGACGTGTCGGCCTCCGGCGATCAACATCATCCCATGGTTGTCGCCGCCGCGAAAGCCGGCAAGCACATCATCTGCGAAAAGCCGCTGGCGAACACCCTCAAGCAGGCCGAAGACATGGTCGCCGCCGTCAAGAAGGCGGGCGTGCAGAATCTCTGCGGATTCTCCTATCGCTTCGTGCCGGCCATCGGCACCATCAAGAAGATGATCCAGTCCGGTGAACTCGGCGAGATCTACCACTTCCGCGCCGCCTACCAGCAGGACTGGATTGTAGATCCCGACTTCCCCCTCAACTGGCGTCTCCAGAAGAAGACCGCCGGTTCGGGCACCTTGGGGGACATCGGCGCCCATATCGTCGACATGTGCCACAACCTCGTTGGTCCCATCGACTCCGTGTCGTCCATCATGCGGACCTTCGTTACGAAGCGTCCCATCTCCGACACCGCCGCCACCATCGCCGCCAAATCGGGCCACAAGAAACGCGGCAAGATGGGCAAAGTCGATGTCGACGACGCGGCGATCTTCATGGGCACGATCAAAGGTTCGCGCGCACTGGCAACCTTTGAAGCGACGCGTTTCGCTCCGGGCCGTCGCAACCACAACAGCATCGAGGTGAACGGCAGCAAGGGCAGCGTGCTCTGGAACCAGGAAGAGATGAACGTTTTCCACTACTACCACGCCGACGATCCCGGGCATGTGCAGGGCTTTCGCCGCGTCCACGCGACCGACCCAGGCCACCCCTACACGGAAGCCTGGTGGCCCAGCGCCCACATCATTGGCTACGAACACCTCTTCACGCACGAGGTCTACGATTTCCTCACGCAACTGAACCGGAAGAAAGTCACGTACCCGACATTCGAAGACGGACTCGCATGCCAGCGCGTCCTGGCCGCCGTGGAAAAATCCAACAAATCGCGCAAGTGGGAAAAGGTCTGAGAAGATAACCCGCGATGACGCGGGGATTGAACGTATGTGTTCCCCGTGTCCCCGTGGTCAAACTAAGGGAGGAGAGCCACAATGAAACTGGGTCTGTTAACGGTCATGTTCAGCGACAAGTCCTTGAAAGAGGTCTTGGATATCATTCGTCCTTTGCAGGTGCAGACCGTCGAACTCGGCGCCGGCAACTACCCCGGCGACGCGCACTGCAATTTGAAAGAGTTGCTTGCGTCGAAACCCAAGCGGGAAGAACTGAAGGCCATGCTCAAGGGTGAAGGTCTCGAGATCAGCGCCCTGAGCTGCCACGGAAACTGTCTGCATCCGAATCCCGCCATCGGGAAGAAGCACGCCGAAACGCAGAGCAATACCATCAAGCTCGCCGGACTGCTCGGCGTAAAGGTGGTCAATGACTTCTCGGGCTGCCCCGGCTCGGACGAAAAAGCAACCCGGCCCAGCTGGGTGACCTGCCCCTGGCCGCCGGACTACCTCGAAGCGCTGGAGTGGCAGTGGGAAAAGAAGGTGATCCCATACTGGAAGAAACAGGCCAAGTTCGCCGAAGACAATGGCGTGAAGGTCGCCTTCGAAGCGCACCCCGGCTTCGTCGTGTACAATCCGGAGACCGTGTTGAAGCTGCGCAAAGCGTGCGGCAACAGCCTCGGCGCGAACTTCGATCCCAGCCACTTCTTCTGGCAGGGAATCGAGCCCATCGAAGCCGTCCGTGCCTTGGGCAAGGCCATCTTCCACGTCCATGCCAAAGACTCGAAGGTGTACGAAGAGAATGCGCGCGTTAACGGCGTGCTCGACGTCAAACACTACGGCGACGAGATCAACCGCAGTTGGCTCTTCCGCACCTGCGGGTACGGCCACCCGCAGAGTTGGTGGAACGAGTTCGTCTCCACCCTGCGCATGGTCGGTTACGACGGCGCCATCTCCATCGAGCACGAAGACTCGCTCATGTCACGCATGGAAGGTCTCACGAAGGCCGTCGCCATGCTGAAGCAGTCCATCATGTTCGAGAAGACCACGGCCATCACCTGGGCCTAAACAAATCGATCCTGATTCCGGGGTCGCCGCCATGGCGCGGCGGCCCCTCATTCATACGGCATCCCGGTGCATCGCGTTACCAAGGAGCTTTCATGCCGATATTTGCCGTCGCATTCGTATCCGTCTTGGCGCTGCTCTTGTCTCTACCTGTCGCCGGACAGGAAGCAACACAGCGGCTTGCGCAGAACCGGGGAAGCCTGTTCAACGCCGGCCCTTCAGAGCCCGATCCTGCGCCGCTCCCGCCAACTCGAAAGGGTCGCGAAGGCGCGCCGTCCTCCGCGTGGCCCGCTGGGCTTAACGGATACTTCCATTCATCACTGTCCAACCCGACCCACGATCAGGTCCTGTCGGCCGTGGCCACCCAACTGAACCGGCAGACCTTGTCCGGCGTTCGACCGGAAGACGCATATGAACAGTTCGCCGATTGGCTCAAGCGCTTTCGCAAGACGCTCCCCAAACACGACGTCGAAACCGAAGTCGTCGACGCCTACTTCCGCAATCTCTCCCGTTGGGTCGAACTCGAATCCAAGTTTACCGACGACGGCGGGCGCTCCGTAATGAAAGATATGGTCGACCTTGTGCGCGAACACGCCGAGTTGGACCCCGCGTATGAGCCGGAGCGTCGCGACCAAATCATCGCGACCATCGAGCAACAGGGACTCTTTCCACCCTCGGGAATCCTCTTCGGAATCTCGCTCTTGCCCTATCGCGAGATGAATGTCCCACGTGGCTTCGGCCTCTTCGAAGTCCTCGCCACGCCGGAGTTCACCGATTTCGCCGGGCGAACCCAAGCCAACTTCGATTTCCTCTATTGCCCGGGTCCGGTTTACCGCATTGATTTTGATACGGTCGCGACAAGACAGTTTTCCGCGGAAATGGGGGACGAAGAGCCGCTCATGGAGCCCGTCCCCGGCAGCGTCTTTTCCGGCGTCAGCGGCGTGCGTGGTCCCGCCATTCTCCAGACACCGAATAGCGCGCGGTACCTGCGCTTGACGGTAGAGTCCGACAACACCACGGCCGTGCTCCGCAACGTGCGCGTCTTCGCTTTGAAAGAACCGGCCGCGGCCATCTGCCCGACCGTCCGGGAAGCGCCGGAGTTGGATGCGTCCTTCAAGGAAGGGGTCTGGCCGAAGACCGCACAGATCGAAGGTTTTATCAGCCCCGAAAGTGACGCCTTCGCGGAGTCGCAGACGACGGTTCGTCTCTGCCGCACGCAGGACACCTTGTTCGTCGGCGTGTACGCCCGCGAGGCGCGCATGGACACCATGGTTTCCAACATGATTGCCCGCGACGCGCCGCTCGCGTCCGAGGAGTCCTTTGAACTCGTCATCGGTCCCCCTGGCAAGCCGGTCTATCGATTCGCCACCAATCCATCCGGCGCGCAAACCGACGCCCGCGGCGACGACACCGGTTGGAACGGCGATTGGCGCGTCGTGTCGAAGACATATCCGAACGGATGGGCTGCGGAATTCGCTATTCCTTTCACCGATTTCGATGTGGTGCCGAAAGCGGGGACAGATTGGACCCTCGACTGCATTCGCACCCGCCGGAATGTGCGCGACGAGCGGTCGGTGTGGGCTTATTCCGCGGATCGGTTCGAGGAGGCGGAAGGAAGCCTGATTTTCAACTGAGTTCGTCAGGAGGTACCCATGCGAGCACTGGTTTTTGACGACGAAATCGCGATAGCGGACCTGCCCAAGCCGGAGCCGGGCCGGGGCGAGGCGCTCGTGCGAATTCTCGTCGCGGGCGTGTGCAACACCGACCTCGAAATCATGCAGGGCTACATGGGCTTCCGCGGCGTACCCGGGCACGAGTTCGTCGGCGTGGTTGAAGCCTGTGAGAATGAGCATCTCCTCGGCCGCCGCGTCGTGGGCGAAATCAATTGCGTGTGCCACGCCTGCCACTACTGCAAGCTCGACATGCCCCACCACTGCCTCAATCGCAGCGTCCTCGGCATCCTCAACCGGAACGGCGCTTTTGCGGAATACCTTACGATTCCGGAGGAAAACCTCTACCTTGTCCCCGAGGGCATGCCGGATGAGGTCGCCGTCTTCACGGAGCCCACCGCCGCCGCATTCCGCATCACCGAGCAGATCGAGATTTCACCCAACGATCGCGTTGTCGTGCTTGGCGCAGGGAAGCTGGGCCAACTAATCGCACAGGTCTTGTGGCTGCGCACCAAGAAACTCATTTGTGTCGGGCGTACCGCGTGGAAACTCGATCTGCTCAACCGCCTGCACATTCGCACGGCCCACAAAGACGAACCCGTCGAACCCGGCGCCGACATCGTCGTCGAAGCGACCGGCTCGCCCGAAGGGTTCGCCCGCGCCCTCGAACTGGTCCGGCCCGAAGGGACCATCGTCCTCAAGACCACCGTCGCCGGCGCATCGTCCCTCGACATGAGTCTCCCCGTGATCAACGAAGTGAAGGTGATCGGGTCCCGTTGCGGGCCCTTCCGACCTGCGTTGGAAGCGCTCGCCCTGGGTAACGTGGAAGTCAAACCCATGATCACCGAAACCTACGATTTCGGGGATGGCATCGATGCTTTGAACCGCGCCTCCGCGCGCGATGTCATGAAAGTGCTCCTGCGGATGGAACCTGTACCGGCGGTTTCCAGCTAGAGAAAGCGTTCGATCAACATATGGAGTGCGAGGGCTTGCCCTCGCTATTACAAAGCAAGAAGGAATACTGAAATGAAAGTGGGCATGCTGACCGTCCCGTTTGCGAAAGAGAAATTGGAAACCGTCCTGGACTTCGCGGAAGACGCAGGGATTCCCTGTCTGGAAATCGCCGCCCATCCCGGCTGCGCCCATTTCGACGCCGCAAAACTGACCGCCACCAAGGCCGCCAAGATCAACGAGGCCCTCGCCGAACGCGGACTGGAAATCACCAGCCTCGCGTACTACACCGTCGACATCACCAAGCCCAAGCTCACGAAGAAAGTGCAAGCACATACCATCAAGGTGATCGACGCAGCCGCCCTGTTGGGCGTCAATACTGTTTGCACCCTTGCGGGATTCCCCGCCGAAAACATGTC
>CAZWDH010000136.1:0-17737 GCA_964632865.1 uncultured Nitrospiraceae bacterium | reverse complement strand
GCGTCGGCCTCGCCGCGCCGCTACGCCTTGTTGTCCGCCCTCGGTATCGATGTTCAGGTCCTCGCGAGTGGCGTCGACGAGGTCGACGAAGGAAACGATCCCGCGACAATCGTCATCGCGAACGCGGTTGCCAAACGCGACGACGTCGCCAGGCGACTGGAGGTACCGTCCCTCGTCATCGCGGCGGACACGCTGGTCTTCCTCGGCGATGAGATCCTTTCCAAACCGATTGACCTCGGCGACGCCCGCCGAATGCTGCGAAATCTCTCGGGCCGTTCGCATGAAGTGGTCACCGGGTTGGCGGTCGTGGATACCGGCACCGGTCACAGCGCGGAGGGCAGTGAAACCACGCGCGTCACGTTCCGCAAACTCGCCGACGACGAGATCGAGCACTTCGTCCACGCCGTCAAACCCGTCGATCGGGCGGGCGCCTATACCGTGGACGGCCCCGGCAGTCTGCTCGTCGCAGGATACGAGGGATGTTTTCAGAACGTTCTGGGCCTGCCCATCGTCCGGCTCGACCGGCTGCTCCGAAGCATCGGCCACAACCTCTTCGAGATCATGGACGGCCCACGCGCTACGTTTCTCTAGTAGCGGGCTCCGGGAAGAACATGGATTCCACGTAGGTCTCATGAAACGCGGGGTCCAGCGAAAGGTCGATGTGATAGGTCCGCGCCGCGAGCCGTTCCGCACGCTCCCGCGCCGCGCACGACATGGCCGCCCGCCGCGCGCCCGCCAGCGACGCGTTACCCACGAAGGTCATGCGCGCCGCGGGAATGTCCGGGGGTAGAAGACCGATCTGCTGCGCATGTTCGCAGCGGACATAGTTGCCAAAGGCGCCCGCCACCAGGACCCGTTCCACCGCTTCAGCGTCTATCCCTGCGCGTTTCAACAAGATTGCAGTCCCCGATCGAATCGCCGCCGTGGCCAATTGAAGTTCGCGGACGTCCGTCTGCGCAATGGTGACAGGCCGCTCCGTGCCGGAATCTTCTTGCGGTACCAGAACAAACTCGGGTCCCTTCGGGCCCTCCACGATACGATCTCGTATCGCCACGGGCACAGTTTCCGGAACTTGCTCCCGCTCAAGCATCAAACCTTGAGGAAGAACGATTCCCGATCGAACCAGACCGGATACGGCGTCGATCAGTCCGGACCCACAGAGTCCCACCGGCGCAGCCTCGCCAATCGTCACCCACTCGATATCATTCGAGAACTCGACTTTCTCTATGGCGCCACGGGCTGCCCGCATTCCATGCTTGATGCGCGCGCCTTCAAACGCAGGCCCCGCCGCGCACGAGGTGGCCCAGAGCTGGCCATCGTATTGGAGAACGATCTCTCCATTGGTCCCAATGTCGATGAGCAACGTCGGGACCGTGGCATCCTCCAGGTCCGTGGCCAGCATACAGGCCACGGTGTCTCCTCCCACGAACCCGCCAATCACCGGAAACACGTACGCCGAGGCCCTCGGATGAATATGCAGCCCCACACGCTCAGAACGGACTCGTAATGAACCGCTCAGGGCGGGAACGAAGGGAATCTCGCCCAGCGCCGACGGATCGAGCCCTGCAAACAGGTGCTGCATCGTCGTGTTCCCTGCCAAGGTCACCTGGAGAACCGACTGGGAGGAGATCCCCGCGGTCGCGGCAATCTCGGCAAGCATCGCGTTCACGGCAGACGATACGTCCCGTTGCAGCTCGCGCAAGCCTTCGCGGGTATCCCGGGCGTGCATGATCCGTGTTAACACATCGTCGCCCAGGCTGGTCTGCGGGTTCATTCGTGATACGCGCGCCACTTCGCGGCCGGTCGAAAGGTCGAGCAGTGCGGCGACGAGGGTAGTCGTCCCAATGTCCACGGCGGCTACGTAGCACTTGGTAGGTGTATCGGCCGATTCAAAGTCCAGCAAGTCGTTGTCAGCGATGATGGCCGTACCGGCGAAGTTCTCCTCCCGAACACGGGCGGGTAACGCCGAAAGGACATCGAGGTCCGCCGAAACCGCGCCCAACTCCCGAACCAGCCGCTCGAAGTCGGCGACATCATCGGAGAGAGAAGGCCTCTCGACCTGGACCCGTTGCAACCGCACGGGGGGATCGTCGCTGGGATGGATTGCACTTGACGCGTCGGAGAGAATCTTGTACGTGGATGCGAGTAGCGATGCGTCGGGAACGGAAACGGTGAGCGTATTTTCAACGGCGCACTGACACGCAAGCCGGATCCCTTCGGATCGCTCGCTTTCGGTCAAGAGGTTTCGTTCCGCCGAAGAGTAAGTGCCGGAACCCTTGGCAAGCCGAATCCGGCATTTGCCACAGGTGCCCTGCCCCCCGCAGGGATAATCAAGGAATACCCCCGCCCGCGCGGCGGCCTCGCGTACGGTCGTACCGGGACGAACCGCCACCGACCGCCCCTGGGGTTCAAACGTTACCGATACCGGCTCGTCGCCCATGCCCCCTCAAATTTCAGGCGAGGGCTTTGCGGCGCCCGCCCACGCGGTGACGCGCTACCGCTTGTCCACCGGCACGAATTCCCGCTCGTTTTCGCCGGTGTAGATCTGTCGTGGCCGATGGATGCGATTATCCGGGTCCTTCCGCATTTCGAGCCATTGCGCGATCCAGCCGGGAAGCCGTCCGATGGAGAACAACACGGTGAACATGTTTGTCGGGAAACCCATCGCCCGGTAGATAATGCCGCTGTAGAAGTCGACGTTCGGATACAACTTCTTCTCAATGAAGTAGTCGTCGTTAAGTGCCACTTCTTCAATGTTCTTGGCAATGTCCAGCAGCGGATCCGACACCCCCATCTCGTTCAACACCTCGTCACAGGCCTTCTTGATGATCTTGGCCCGCGGATCGAAGTTCTTGTACACGCGGTGCCCGAAGCCCATCAATCGGAATCCGGAATCCTTCTTCTTTGCCAATTCGACGTATTTCTTGTAGTCACCGCCATCCGCCAGAATCTTCTCCAGCATTTCGATCACGGCCTGGTTCGCGCCGCCATGGAGGGGCCCCCACAATCCGCTGATGCCGGCTGAAATCGACGCGTACAAGTTCGCCTGGCTGCTGCCAACCATGCGGACTGTGGACGTGCTGCAATTCTGCTCGTGGTCGGCATGGAGGATCAGCAGTTGGTTGAACGCCCGCTCCTGGACGTCCGAAACGACGTACTCCTCGGCTGGCGAGCCGAACATCATCCGCAGAAAGTTCGCGGCGTAGCTCAATTCCGCCCGGGGGTACAGAATCGGCTCGCCCCGCGAAATCTTGTAGGAAAAGGCCGCTATTGTTTTCGCCTGCCCAAGCAGGCGGCGAATGTTCAATTCCACCTGCTCGTTTGTTTCCGAGTCGGGATAAAACGTGTACAACGACGCCACCATGGCCGACAGAATCGCCATGGGATGAGCCGTCGGCGGGTAATGGTCGAAGAAGTTCATCATCCCTTCGTGGATGAAACTATGATTCGTCAGTTGGCGGCGCCATTCCAGCAATTCGGGTTTCGTCGGAAGATGATCGTAAATCAGCAGGTATGCCACCTCGGGAAACTTCGAGTTCGTGGCCAAATCTTCAATCGGGTAACCCCGATACCGGAGAATACCCTTTTCCCCATCGATGAACGTAATCGAACTCTTGCAGGAACCCGTGTTTCCATAGCCGTGGTCGTACGTGATGGCGCCGGTCTTTGCCCGGAGCGTACTGATGTCGATGGCCTTTTCGCCCTCGCTGCCCGCAATCACCGGGAAATCATATTCTTTTCCCTCGAAGATTAATTTCGCAGTGCTCATACTGATCTCCGTTTGCGCGCGGACTTGGTGCCGCTCACACACCGAACCCCCGTTATTCCTGATTAGAATTCTCCGCCCTTTGACCCCCGAAAGCGCGGGGCTCGCACCGCCCCTGCGTTTTTCCAAGAGGAAGGTTACTATATCCGGCGAAGGCCGTGTGAATCAACCCCTACTCCCGAACAGGGCGCGAGCGAATATCAATCACAACGTTCGCCGCTATTTCGAACTTACTAGACATGAGGGGGAAAAATGACCAAAATATGCCCTCATCATCCGGAAGGACTTATCACGAATGGCCAAAGAAGAACACTTGCCCCATTTGGAACAGGTATCCCCGCTGACGCTTTTCTTTAAGCAAGATGCAGTCGCAGCGGGACTCCTTTTGTTTTCGGCGCTCGCCGCGCTCATCGTCGCCAACAGTCCCGCCCACGATTGGTACGAGCATTTGTGGCATACCCATTTCGGGTTCTCGCTCGGCGATTGGACGCTGGACCAAACCCTGCATCACTGGATTAACGATGGACTCATGGCCATCTTCTTTTTCATGGTGGGACTTGAGATTAAGCGTGAGCTGATTGTCGGTGAGTTGGCCAGTTTTCGCAAAGCGCTGTTACCGGCCATGGCAGCGGCCGGGGGGATGATATTCCCCGCACTGATCTATGTGTTGTTCAATTTTGGAACAGAGGCGGCCAAGGGCTGGGGCATTCCCATGGCTACCGACATCGCCTTCGCCACCGGCGTACTTGCCCTGATTGGCAAACGTGTACCCGCCGCCATCGGAGTCTTTCTGGTTGCCCTGGCGATTGTGGACGATATTGGGTCAGTTTTGGTCATCGCCGTGTTTTACACGGAGCAACTGGCTTTGCGGCCTTTGTTAATCGGTGCATTCTTGATTCTGCTTTCATTCGGCATGTGCCGGCTGGGCGTCCGCTGGACGTTTCCGTATGTCATCGTGGGCGCCATCATTTGGTTTGAGTTTCTCCAGTCCGGAGTCCACGCCACGATTGCCGGAGTCCTGCTGGCCTTCACGATTCCGGCGGACGCCCGGTACGAGACGCCCCACTTTTTTGGGAGGATGACAACGCTTCTTTACCGCTTCACCGACGCGGAGGACTATAAGAACCCGCTTCTGGTAAATGCACGCCAGCAATCCTTGATTCGGGCGATCCTGAAGGAGTGCCATCACGTGGAAGCGCCTTTGCAGCGGATTGAGCACCTGCTCCATCCCTTCAGCGTCTTCGTCATCATGCCCATCTTCGCCTTCGCCAATTCCGGCGTTGTCATCGATTTCTCGAGCGTAGGGAGCATGCTGTTGCAACCGGTTACCCTGGGCGCCCTCGCCGGTTTGATGCTGGGCAAACAGATTGGCGTTATGGCCTTGTCCATGGCGGCGGTCAAACTGGGTTGGGCCGAGCTTCCCAAGGGAATCCGTTGGACCCACATCTACGGCGTCAGCTGGCTGGCAGGCATCGGATTCACCATGGCCCTGTTCATCGATGAACTGGCTTTCAAAACCACCGGCCTCACGGGAGAAAGCGCGGAAGTAATGCTGCGCCATCTCGCCGAGGCCAAGGTCGGCATCTTCCTGGCCAGTTTCCTGTCGGGCCTGGGCGGCTTCCTGCTATTACGCTACTTCTGCCGCAACACACCGCCGGACGTGGCGCGCGTGTCCGCGCACTGAAGATGAGGATCATTTGGCCATGGCGGTGAAGCGTTGTGAATGGGCCCGGGGCGAATTGGATATCGCATACCACGACGAGGAATGGGGCGTGCCGGTCCACAACGACCGGACTCTCTTCGAGTTCTTGATTCTCGAAGGCGCTCAGGCGGGATTGAGCTGGTCGACCATTCTAAAGAAACGCGAAGGATATCGTGTTCTATTCGACAACTTCGACGTCAAAAAGGTCGCCCGTTATGATACGCGAAAAGTCGCGAAGCTCCTCGACGACGCGAGAATCGTGCGTAACCGTCTCAAGGTGGAATCCACAGTGGATAACGCCAAAGCCTTTCTCGCAGTCCAGAAGGACTTCGGTTCTTTCGATGCCTACATATGGCAATTCACCGGCGGCAAGCCCATCGTCAATCGTTGGAAGTCGCTCAAGGAGATCCCGGCCCGCACCGTCGAGTCCGACGCCATGAGCAAGGACTTGAAGAAGCGCGGTTTCCGCTTCGTCGGCTCGACCATCTGCTACGCTTTTATGCAGGCCACCGGCATGGTCAACGACCACACCGTGGACTGTTTTCGGTATAAGCAGGTTGCCGATAATCCGGCTGGAGCATAGCTGTGGCTGCCGACGCATCGGATAGGATCCTTGGCGACAATTGTTGGAAGATCGTAACTGCTGGCATGTAAGGAACCAATACGAGTGAAGGCAATCATCATCGGGGCGGGCCGTGGGGCGCGGCTGATGCCGCATACGGCGGATGCGCCCAAGTGTTTCGCGGAGGTCGGCGGGAAGCGCATTCTGGATTGGGGGTTGGAGGCGCTTGAGGCCGGCGGATTGACGGACATCGTCTATATCGGCGGATACCAAATCGACCTGATCAAGCGCGAGTACCCCGCGTTCACGTTCTGCCACAACGCGGATTGGCCGAACAACAACATCATGGAATCGCTGATGCACGCCGAAGCGCACATGGACGGCGGCTTCGTCTGCGCTTACAGCGATATCCTGTACACGCCGGCGATTGTGCGCGAACTCGTGAAGTCCACCCATGACTGCACCTTGGTGTGCGACACCGACTGGCGCACCCGCTACGTCCAGCGGACGGAACATCCCGAGGAGGATGGGGAGAAAGTGCGGTTGGACGGCAACATGCGGGTCGCAGCGATCAACCGGACCATGCCGTCGGAGGACGCGTTTGGCGAGTATATCGGCGTTGCGCGGTTTACGTCCGACGGCGCCGCCGCCTTGAAACGCCACTACCTCGACGCCCGCGAACGCCACCGCGGCGGTCCCTTCCAGGCGGCCAAGACGTTTCGCAAAGCCTACCTCATCGATTTGTTCCAACACATGATCGACGCGGGGGTGGACATGCGCGCCCAGCCGACCCATGGCGGGTACATGGAAATCGACACGAACCAGGATTTTCAGATCGCACGAAAGGAATGGGCCGTATGAGCCGAACCTTCCCTCTGTTTCCCGCAGGCGTCGTTGGCAGTATGCCCCGGTCGCAGTTCGTCCGCGATCTCCTCGACCCGGAACGGACGCCCACAAACGTGCGCGACTTCGAAAAGCGCATGAACGCGGCCGTGGACTACATTCTCGCGGTACAGGAATCCGCAGGATTGGACATCGTCTCCGATGGTGAGTACCGCCGCCGCTCCTACATCGGCATCATCGCCGACGTATGCGACGGGTTCCGGCTGGAACGGAAGGACGGTGTCTGGTGGCACACGGTCGTGAAGCCCCTCGACTACGTAAGGCCGGGCCTTGCGGCGAAGGAAGCGCTGTACCTGCGCGAACGAACCGATCGGCTGATCAAAGTAGCCCTTCCGTCGCCGTACTTGCTGGGCCAGCGCATGTGGAACGAAACCGATTCGGCGTCGGCCTACCCCACAAGGGAAGCCTTCATGGAGGCGCTGGTGCCGATCCTGCGCGGCGAACTAATCGCATTGCGCGACGCGGGCGCCGACATCGTGCAGTTCGACGATCCCCATCTTTGCCTCTTCGTGGACGAACGCGTTCGTGGCAAGTTCCCCGATCCCCAGCGTGAAATCGATCTCTGCGTCGATCTTCTGAACCGGATCATGGATGGCATCGACGGCGTCACCACGGCCATTCACCTATGCCGCCGCAACAAGGCGCGCGCCGGATGGGTCGGCGAGGGCGGCTACGACCCCATCCTGCCGGCCCTCAAACGATTGAACGTGAACCAGTACGTCATGGAGTTCACCATCCCCGTGGCGGGCGACCTGTCCGTGCTACAGCAACTGCCGTCCAAGTGCCAGGTGGGCCTCGGCTGCGTCGATTGCCGGGGAGAAACCGTCGACCCGGTGGACGCGATTGTTGAACGGGTGGACAAAGCGCTTCAGTATCTCAGGCCCGAACAGGTCTTCCTGAACCCCGACTGCGGATTCGCGCCCGGCAACGCGGCGGAGATCCCTATCGACGAAGCCTACGAAAAACTGTCGAACGAAGCGAAAGCGGCAAAGCTGCTTCGCGCACGATATAGTTAAGGCCGAATAGGAACGAGCATATCTCCGAGTTTCGTCATCCTGAGCGAAGCGAAGGATCTCAAGACCTTGAGCGCTCGACGTATGAGATCCTTCGCTTCGCTGCTAAGAACATGGTCCGCAAGTCATTTTGTATCAATAGTCGTGGTTTCTCGCTATCGGGATCGGTATCGAGTGGGAAGCGCACAGCGATTTCGATCCCGATACCGATCCCGATAGCGATACCAACAATGGGTGCTGGCGCTCGCGAATGTTCGCCCGCGATTCGCCACGCCCCCAGCGTGGTCCGCCGCTCAGGATGACATTAATCGTATTTGGGAGGAAGACGATGCCCACCACACGATCACATCACTTCATTCTTGTTGCTCTCATTCTACTGGTGCTCGTCGCCCCGGTCGCGTTCGCCCAGAGCAGCGTCGGCTCGCCGCGCTGCATGCAAGGGCCGATGCTTGGGCCGGTGACGGACACAACCGCAACCGTGTGGGCGCGGCTTTCCGGAGAGTTTCCTTTTCGCGTGGGCTGCGCGCTTGACGCAGGATTGACCGACATCATCTGGGGCGAGCCGGTCACCGCGCGGCGTGACGAGGACTTCATCGTCATTGCGAAATTGCAGGGCCTCCAGCCGGGCACGCGGTATTTCTACCGAGTCGAAGTGAACGGCGGGAATCCCGCATACCTCGGCGGCGACGCCATCGGATCCTTTATGACCGCGCCCGCGCCGGGGACCCCCGCGAAGTTTGTCGTCGCCTACGGCTCCTGCGGCCGGGTCCAGCGCGACCCGGTCCAGCCCATCTGGAACACCGTCGCCAACTTCGCGCCGCACCTGTTCTTCTGGATCGGCGACAACATGTACGGCGACAGCCTGGAGCCGAGCATCCTCGCCGAAGAGTACCGGCGCGCGCGCGATGTCCCCAATCTGCAGCCGGTGCTGCGCAAGGTTCCGCAATTGGCCGTGTGGGACGACCACGACTACGGTCTCAACGACCACGACCGGACGAACCCGATCAAGGAAGAGGCGTTGGAGGTTTTCAAGGCCTATTGGCCCAACCCGTCTTACGGGTTGCCCGATGCGCCCGGCGTGTTCTTCACGTATTCCTATGGCGGCGTCGATTTCTTTTTCATCGATTGCCGGTACTACCGCGATCCCAACGCCGATCCCGATACACCGGAGAAGACATTCTTGGGCGCGGAACAACTGCAATGGTTGAAGGATGAACTTACAGCGAGCGAGGCTGCCTTCAAGGTCATCGTAAGCGGCAGCGGGTGGACGGCGGCGAAAGGGGAGGGCGGAGACTCCTGGGCGGCGTTCCAGCACGAGCGGGACGCACTCTTCGAGTACATCCGCGCGAACGAAATCAGCGGCGTGATTCTGCTCTCCGGCGACACCCACGTAGGCGAACTCAACGCCATTCCCTGGTCCGAGAAGGGCGGCTACGATTTCTATGACCTGGTGAGTTCGCCCCTCGCGCAATCCGCGTCCGATAACTGGCGAAACCGGAATCCCGAAGTGCGCTTGCGGCCAGGTTTCGAGAAGCCGAACGTCGGCATTATTACGTTCGACCTCACGGGAACGCCCACGCTGACCTTTGACCTCTACGACGCGGAGGGCAATGCGGCATGGGAACCCTTCGTCATTACTGCGGATGAATTACAGAACGGCGTGCAGTCGTATCCGGGGAAGATCGTCATGGAGTAGGCGCTGCCTCAAGGGTCGGATAGATTCTCCAAGGCATCCCACTCGGCGCGGTCCTCCGCGAGTCATTGTGTAACTCCCGCGGCAGATTGAAGCTATCTTGTCGATATCGGTATCGAACGGAAATAAGTGAAATGGTTTCGATCCCGATACCAGTAGTCGTATCTGGCGTCGACGTACATGAATCTGCCGCCTCGTTTCGCTACGCTAAAGGCGTGGTTCGAGGCCCAGGATGACGCGAAGGAACTGGATGCCGTATGCGGGCACTGATCGAGTTCTTCTTCACCAACCTCCCGACACCGCGCGAAGCCATTCTCTTCGGACCGCCCGCCCTCCTCTGGGCCTTTGTGTGGCTTGCGCTCGCAGGCTACTTGAAGCGTCACCGCCATTGGCCGACGGGCTATACGCGCAAGGTTTTTCACTTCGGTATCTTCTTCACGGCCGGCGTTCTGCAAGCGACGAGCGGGACCCGCGCCGTCTGCCTCTTCGGCGCCATGACCACCGTGGTGATTGCATTCGCCCTCCTGCGCGGCGGAGGCGACTTGCTTTACGAAGCTATCGCGCGCGAGAAGGATGCACCGCACCGCACGCACTACATCGTAGTGCCGTACCTCGCGACCCTGGCCGGGGGCGTGCTGTCCACGATTTGGTTTGGTCCCGCGGCACTCGCAGGGTTTCTCGTGACTGGTGTGGGGGATGCCATCGGCGAGCCCGTCGGCACGCGGTTCGGACAACACACGTACCGGGTGCCTGCGCTGCGCGGCGTCACCTGCGCGCGTAGTTGGGAGGGGTCCATGGCCGTGTTCGTAGTATCAGCCGTGGCGGTGTTCGTGAGCCTCTCCCTTCTGGGAAACGAGCCAGGGTTGCTGCGCACGACACTACTCGCTGTCGCGATCGGATTTGCCTCGGCCGTTTGCGAGGCGCTGTCCCCGCATGGGTGGGACAATGCGACCATGCAGATCGTGCCTTCGGCATTGGTGTATTGGGCGGTTGGGTGATGGACGAAATGGACTCTATGGACGGGAAGATGATTGTCCTTGTGTCGCGGTCCTCCTGTCCATATCGTCCATAATGCTAAACTCATCAGTGGAGGGGGAGAACGATGCCAAACCAATTCATCGTCCGCGCGATGCCAATTCTAATCCTGCTCTGTGCCGAGGCCGTACACGCGGATCCGCCTGAATCCACGCAAGCTGCTTTTGCCGATCCCCCGGTTTCGTGCCGGCCCCATACCCGCTGGTGGTGGATGGGCAACGCCCTGTCGAAAGACGATATCACGTGGCAACTTGAACAGATGCGCGCGCACGGCATCGGTGGCGTCGAGCAAATCTCCATGCAGGAGGTCTACGAGAAGGGCAACCATCCTTATCTCTCGCCCGAGTATCTCGAATTGCTGCGGCACGCCGTCGACGAGGCCGAACGGCTTGGCATGGAGTTTTCCCTCAACTTCGGCGGACCGGGCTGGATCTTTGGCGGCGACTTCGTCCCTCAGGAGGAGCGCAACCAGAATCTGCTCGCCAGCTCCTTCGAAATCGAAGGCGGCAAGCGCTTCGAAGGGCCGCTTTCGGAAGTCGCCGCGCTCAACCCGCGCGACGCGCGCTCGCGTCCGGACATCAAGCCGGACGACCGCCTGGTTGCTGTCGTCGCGGGCAGGTTGCACGACGGGAGTATCGCCGAGTCGAGCCTGACTGTTCTGAACGGCCACGCCGACGGCCGCACCCTGAGATGGGACGTGCCAGAAGGGACGTGGCGCATCATGGCTTTCTGGCTGACCTACGTGGACGAGGGCACGGTCGTCGATCATCTGAACGAAACCGCCATGATCCGCTACTTCGATCATGTCGGCTCTGCGTTGGAATCCGCCGTGGGCGACGCCTTCGGCACGACCATCGAGTCTATGTTCTCCGACAGCTTTGAAGTGCCCATCCACCGCAACGGTATCTATTGGAACCAGCATCTGCTTGAGAAATTTCGTGAGTACCATGGTTACGATCTCACACCCTACCTTCCGGCGTTATGGTGGAAGGTGGACGATGTCTCGCCGAAGATCCGTTACAACGTGAACGAATTCCTTCATCACACCGGTATCGAGGCCTTCTTCAATCCCATGCTCGCGTGGTGCGCCGAGCACGATGTAAAGGCCCGCATTCAACCCTATGGATTTGTAACGGACAACATCGAAGGCGCCGGGATCACCGATCTGCCCGAGATGGAGATTACGGCGGGCGAAAAAGACGCGGTGCCGTGGTTCGACACGCGGATTGGTCCCAAGAAGTACGTAGCGTCCGGCGCACACCTGTATGGGCGCAACATCGTGACGGTCGAGGCCTATACCTACCTGCATTGGGACCCCTATCGCGCAACACTTGAGGAATTGAAAATCGCGAGCGACATCTTTCTCCGCTCCGGCGCGAACAAATTTTACAACCACGGCTACACGGGAATCCCTGAGCGCGGCATTGCGCCAACTCGCGGCTTTTACGCGGCCATTCACGTCAGCCACGACAATGTTTGGTGGCCGTACTATCCGAAACTGAGCGACTACCTGGCGCGTTGCTGTTACTTACTGCGGCAAGGCGCGTTCATGGCGGACGTGGCGATCTACTCGCCGCTCGCGAACCAGTGGACCCTCGACGTGCTTAATGCGCGTCGTTGGACACGCGACTTCGACTGGGGTGAACTCGGGCGCCTGTTGATTGCCAACGGCTATGATTTTGACCTCGTCAACGATGACGTCCTTCAGAACCGAGCGACCTTCGACGGGGATGTGCTGCGCATTGGAGACAATGCCTATCGCTTTCTCCTGCTGCCAAACATCGAGGCGATGCCGCTGGAATCCTTACAAGCCATCCGCGACTTCGTCGATCAGGGCGGCACGGTCATTGCATTGGAGCGCACGCCGCAATTCTCAACTGGTTTCGAAGACCATCGCGCAAACGACGAGGCGGTGAGAAAGCTCGCTGACGAGCTATTTGCCGATCCCCAGGGCCGTCTCGGCGATGGCTATCGCGAGTTCGGGACGGGCCGTACTTACCAGCTTCGCACCGTGATGGATCGGTCCGACGTGCTTGACCGGCAGAGCAGCGCATTCGATCCCTTCCTGAAGGTGTTGCGCAAACACCTCGCGCCCGACTTCGGTATCGACTTTGTGCGCGAAGGCTGGCGCGACAATCCCGGCCTGACCTTTGTCCACCGCCGCGACGGCGACCGCGACATCTACTTCGTTACAAACGTGCAAGAACATGCGATCGATATGCCCATCGCGTTCCGCGTGACCGGCAAGACGCCATGGTTGTGGAATCCCTACGATGGGACCGTTCGCCCTCTGCATGTCTACGATGATCGGGGTGACGTAACGAAGGTGCCGATTCGACTCGCACCGTATGCGTCCACCTTTATCGTCTTTGAACCCAACGACGGACGATCGCACGTGACCTTCACCAATGCGCGTGACGTACTCGACGTGGGCGCCGGCCATGTTGATTTGCTCGTCGACGCGAACGGTTCTTGTGCGGTTCAGTTCGACGACGGGAGCGTGCGGCGCGTTGAAATCGCTGGCATTCCCTCGGAACTCGCGTTAAGCGGCCCGTGGAAGTTGGTGCTGGAGGGTGAAGAATTTGCGCCGGTGGAGCGGTCGCTCGAACGGCTCACCTCATGGACGGAAGACCCGGAACTGCGCCACTTCAGCGGAATGGGCCGTTACGCGACGGAGTTCACGGTGCCGGAGGCATACCTCGACAAGAGCATGATGCTGCTCTTCAATCCCGGTGACGTGGGAGAGATCGCGGATGTGTACATCAACAGCGCGTATTCAGGCACGACCTGGATGCGCGGTCAGCACGTCGACGTGACGGACGTCGTGCGCGAGGGTGCAAATCAATTGGAAGTGCGCGTAACGAACACGCTAATCAATCGGGTGGCCGGAATGACGGAGCCGCCGCCTGTGCCGGAAGAATTGCGCGAACGCCTCGGCGCAGGTGTGAACGATGCGCACAATGCCAGGGCCCACTTGAGTGGATTCGAGCCGTTACCGAGGTCCGGATTATTGGGGCCGGTAACAATCCAGCCGCAGAAAAGGGTCACGCTGCAACGGTGAGATTATCGTACAACGTTGAAGCTGGAAGCCGCGTCTACACGATGAGCGCGTTCAAGACGAGCGATCGATGATGCCTGCGGCGAGCACGTAATCATCGTCGTAAAGCACGGCCCACTGTCCCGGCGTGGCAGCCTTTTGCGGGTCATGAAACTTTACTTCAAACCCCGTTTGAGTTGGGGTGACCGTGCACGGTACCGATGGACTCTTATACCGAATCTGCACCTCGCACTCGAAGGGTTCCGTCTGCGGAGCCAGGGCGCACCAGTTCACCTGGCTGGCCGAGAGTGTCCGGCAGAACGCCTCTTCTTCGTGTCCCACGACCAGCGCGTTGCGAGGGAGGTCCAACTTGATCACGTAGAGCGGCCGCGGTGCAGCGATGCCAAGGCCCTTTCGCTGACCGACGGTGTAGTTGATGAGTCCCGTGTGCTCGCCGAGCACTTCGCCTCCCGTTGATACGATAGGTCCGGGCTTCGGCGCCGACACGCGCTTCGCGAGGAAGTTCCGGTAGTTGTCGTCCGGCACGAAGCAGATCTCCTGGCTCTCCGGCTTGTCCGCCGTGACGAGATCCAAATCCCGCGCAATCGCGCGGGTTTCGTCCTTCGACAATTCGCCGAGAGGAAACAGCGCCCGCTGCAATTGCTCCTGCGCCAGACCCGACAAGGTGTAGCTTTGGTCCTTGTTGCGGTCCACCGCGCGCCGAAGGGCGGCCCGTCCGTCGCGATCGACGAGCCTGACGTAGTGCCCCGTTGCAATGGCGTCGGCCTCGATGGCCATGGCCTTTTCGTACAGCGCGCCAAACTTCACGCGCTGGTTACAGCGTGAACAGGGGTTGGGGGTGCGTCCCGCAAGATATTCGTTCACGAAGTCCTTGATGACCTCGTGCTCGAATCGCTGGAGGTAGTTCAGTACGTAATGCGGAATGCCTAGCTTGTTCGCCACGCGACGCGCATCGTCCGCCGCATCCAGTGTGCAGCATGCCTTGCTAGATGACTCGCGGCCCTCTCCTGATGCGACTCGCATGGTCATGCCGATGACCTCGTAGCCTTGCTCTACAAGCAGGGCTGCGGCAACGGAACTATCGACACCACCGCTCATGGCGACGATGACTCTGGAGTGTTTCTTGAGAGACATGGTTTGCAGCTGCCCAGTGAACCGGGCGTAGGGTTATTATTCGGACTTGGCGGAGGCACCGCCGCCGTCGTTCTTGGCGGGTGCGGCCTGGCCACCTTGCTGTCCAGAAGGCGCCTGGCTTGGCGGTTTCATGGTGCACTTGCCTTCGAAGAGCACGCCCTCCGCGATGCTGACGCGCGGAGACACGATGTCGCCGACCAGCTTGCCGTTCGTGGCGATCTCGAGCCGGTCCTGGGCAAAGACATTGCCCTCGACCTCGCCGCTGATTGTGATTTGTCCGGCGTACAGGTCGGCCTTGACACGGCCCGACTCCTGCACCACGATCGTGTCGTCGCTGTGAACCCGGCCGGATACGACCCCTTCAATCCGGATCGTGCCCTTCGACTTCAACTCGCCGATGACGGTCGTTCCTTGACCGATGATTGTCACCACTTTTGTATCACCAAACGATCGTTTTTTGGAGGCATCTAGCATGTATCGTCGTCAATACCCCAGATACTTTTCAGGATCCAGAGCCTTTCCGTTCTTACGAACTTCGTAGTGGATATGGGCGCCCGTGCTACGTCCCGTGCTTCCGAGCTTGCCGACCTGGTCACCTCGGGATACCGTATCGCCTTCGCTGACCGTGCACTTCTGCATATGGCCATAAACGGTGGTCAACCCATTTCCATGGTCGACCTTGACGCAGTTGCCAAGATACTTGTCCCACCCGGAGAATACGACTTTTCCACGTGCCGTCGCAACAATTGGCGAACCGTAGGGCGCGGAGATGTCGAATCCATCGTGGAAGCTGAGATCCCGCGTGAAGGGATCCTTACGGTATCCGTAGCGGGACGTGACAATGCCTTTGCGCCCTCTTACCGGCCATACGGACGGCATGCGCTCGATGGCATCCTTGCGGGCATCGCTTGCGATTTCGTATTCACGAAGGCTTTCCGCGCGCAGGTTGATCTCCTGCACGATAAGATCCGCACTGGGACGATACACGCCATTGATAACGCTTGGCGGCCTCATCAAGGCATCATCGCTGGTTTCCACCTCCGCATCGGGATCTAGATCCGGTGCCCCGCCTTTGCCGCCGCCCGTCCCGGAGTTCTCCGGCGTGCCGACGAATGCCGCGGGTTGATTGGCCTTCGGAGGAAGCCCGTTGATGGCGCGGAATCGCGTCTCGAGATCATACAATTCGCTCAATTGACTCGTAATCGTCGCCAAACGCGATTCGTACTCATCGCGCATCTGCTGTTCAATCTCGGCCCGCTCCGTTTCGCTTAACCCGGAATCGACTGCTACGGGTTCAACGGCCGCCGCCATCCCAAGTTCGCGGTTCTCCTGTTCGAGACGTTCCACGCTTGCGCGGGCAACGCTGTACCGCTGGAACGAATAGGCGGCCAAGAAGGAGAGGGTCGCAAAGACGCCCACGACCGCCCAGATTTGAAGAGCATAGAGATTGAGATTACGAGTATTCCCCTGGCCGTGGGGGATAAGCATGACTGTCCAACGCTTCATGCAGGTAGTGCTCCGAGCTTTTCAAGGCGCAAAGAACGCGCGCCGCTGAAGGTTCTGGGAATGAATCCCCTCCCGTGATATATCTTCCATCCGCTGATTGATATATCCCCGCATGTCAGTATGGGGTTCCCCTTGAAACGCCGCCACTATAGCACGCCCCAGATGCCAAGTCAACCCAAATTAAGCGGAATTTACCTTAAGATGCTCAATATATTGGGGTTATAAAGTAAAATAGGTCCCGGATGCTGTGGTGCCCCGTATACCCCTTACTTGGTTTTTTTCCGAAGCTCCGCTCCGGGAAACCGCTGCCCGGCTATCGGCTTGCCCGCTTCTGTGGCCGTGGCGCTCCCTTCACGAACAACTCAATGAAATCCTCCGGACGTTTGCCCGGGTATTGCTTCTTGTTAAAGACCTCGACGAGATCGTCATAGTCTTCCTGGTGCTTGAAATCGTCCAGATATAGTTCATATAGCGGCTTTGTAGGCACCACGCCATCCCGGTGTCGGGGGCAACCCACATCCGAGTGCAGCACGAAGCCCTTGAACTTCCCGTCCCGCGTTTCCTGAAGCTTGAACGGATACAACCGGCAAAGGATGGGCCGAGCCTCGTAGATGGAGCAATAGCGCGTCTTCTTGTCGAGGAAATGGCAGCCCTTCTTGTCCCGCCGCAGGGCCATGATAAAACGGTTGCCGTTGCAGTCGAGCCAAGTCGGGTCGTTTTTGGCCACCTCGGCGATCTCGTCCGGCGCCAGGAACTCGAGAAAGTCATACGGATTGGCGCCCGTTTGTTTCACGATTCGCACCACGTCCCATGGCGTCGGCAGGCAAACCACTTCGGTGCAGCAATGATTGCAGTGATGGCAACTGAATTGTACGGTGTCTCTTCCCATGGCGCACCAACATACGCGAATGATTGTCGTGTGGCAAGTCAAAAAAACGAATACGTGACGCGGCGGCCCGGAGCGCCCGGTTCCTGCCGGTGAAAAAATGGCAATTCGGGATTCCGTTTGCTATACTCCGCCGACCTGTGAGCGCGATCCATGCGCTCCGGAATCCACACGGCTCAATTCGGAGGGAGGTGAGACATATGGCGGAGAACAACGTCGCGGAGGCGGTCAAGAAGATCGTGGTCGAGAAACTGGACCGTAAGCCGGAGGAGGTTACCCTCGAAGCACGCTTCATTGACGACCTCGGTGCGGACTCGTTGGATCTGACGGAGCTTCTGATGGCACTCGAAGAAGAGTACAACATCGATATCGATGACGAAGCGAATGAGATTCAGACGGTCGGCGACGCGGTAAAATATATCGAGTCCAAGCTTTAGTCTAGCGTCTCGCGCCCCAACGGGCGCTTCGTATAGATAACG
>CAZWDH010000135.1:0-17796 GCA_964632865.1 uncultured Nitrospiraceae bacterium | reverse complement strand
AGGAAGCCGACGAGTTGATCCTGGAATACGGGATTTCGGAGGCCTGCATCAACGAGGAGTTCGCCGAGTCCATGGCCCTGGCCATGCAGGTGAACGAAGAGCGCGGGGCACGCGTCAAGCTCAAGACCGCAGTCCCCGGAGCGCCGCCGGTCGTCGATCGCGGCGATCTGGAAATGATTATCTTCGAACGGGCCAAGGAGTTGCTCATCAAAGTGCGCCAATACCTTCACGCGCGCGGATTGAGCAAACACCTCGTCCGCGGCGTCGTGCTCACGGGGGGTGCGAGCCGGATCAAGAATTACACCGCATTGGCGGAGGCGGTCTTTCAAGTGCCTTGCCGGGTTGGACTACCGAACTCGGTTGAAATCCGGCCCGCGGCCGTGCAGGCGCCTGAGTTTTCCGCGGCCATCGGCATCGTTCGCCACGCGTTGGACTATCGCGATGCCGCTCGAAACGGACGTATCGAGCCGCGGGGTCCGGTGGTGTCCGTTTCCCGTCGCCTCATGCGGTTTTTCAAGCGCTACTTCCTGTAGAATCCCGGTTTATACGCCGTCGATTACGTCTGCGTTCAGTCGAAATCCGGGCGGGCCATCTGATACTATGCCCGTCGATTGGGGATTTCAGGGGTACACAGTCCAGTTTACGGCGATCCCTGGAAGCATGTGACGAAAAGAATCACCAAACGGTCAGACGGTCTGGCCCCGGCGCGACTTGAACGGGCGCGAGTCGCACTGGCAAGGAATGCACGATGCCGAAAGTAAGTACCTATACCGTAGTTCCCAAGATCCCGGCCCGGCTCGAACGGCTCCGCGATATCGCCAACAATGTCTGGTGGTGCTGGGATCACGAAGCCATCGAGTTGTTCTTTCGAATGGATCGGGAACTTTGGGACCGGACAGTTCAGAACCCGGTGTGGACCCTCGGCGAGGTTACGCAGGCGCGTCTCGAAGAACTCGAGCACGACGAAGGATACCTGGCGCAACTCGATCGTGTGGCGGCCCGGTTGGACGAATACCTTGCATCCAGCCCCTGGCGCGAACGGTATCCCGACGCGCCGGATGAGTTTAGTGTTGCATACCTTTCCGCCGAATTTGGTTTGCATGAGTCCATCTCGATTTACTCGGGCGGTTTGGGCCTGCTCTCGGGCGACCATTTGAAGAGTGCCAGCGACCTCGGAATTCCGTTGGTCGGCGTCGGAATGCTCTACCGGGAGGGTTACCATCGCCAGTACCTCAATGCGGATGGCTGGCAGCAGGAGCGCTATCCGCATAACGATGTGTACAAGATGCCCGTCACGCTTATGCGCGACAAAGAGGGCAGCCCGTTGTTGGTCGAGGTGGAGTTTCCAGAGCGTTTGGTGAAAGCGCGGGTCTGGCAGTGCAACGTCGGCCGGGTTCCTCTCTACCTGCTGGATACCGATTTCGATGGGAACGACCCAGACGATCGCGAGATCACGGCGCGCCTATACGGCGGCGATCGCGACATGCGTATTCGCCAGGAGATTCTCCTTGGCATCGGCGCCGTGAAGATGCTGCACGCGATTAACCTGTATCCCACGGTGTATCACATGAACGAAGGACACTCGGCGTTCATGACGCTCCAGCGGATCAAGGAGTTGATGCTGCAGGACGGGCTCACGTACGAGCAAGCCGTCGATGCGGTCAAGGCGGCCAGCGTCTTTACGACGCACACACCCGTGTCCGCCGGCAACGACATGTTCTCCCCGGAGATGATCGAGCACTATTTTCACCGGTATTGCGACGAGATCGGGATCGAGATGAATCAACTCTTGGCGCTCGGCCGCCAGGATCCCAACGATGCTCGCGAGCCGTTCTGCATGACCGTCTTGGCCTTGAAGGTGTCCGCCGCCGCGAATGGCGTCAGCAAACTGCACGGCGAAACGGCGCGCAGCATGTGGTCGCGTACGTGGCACGAGATTCCCGATGACGAAGTGCCGATTACTTCAATCACGAATGGGGTGCATACCCGGTTTTGGGTGTCCCGCGACATGGCGGGATTGTACGATCGCTATTTGGGGCCCGGCTGGGTGAGCAATCCGGCGGACAACGCGATCTGGTCTCGGATTGACGATGTTCCTGACGCGGAACTGTGGCGAACGCACGAGCGCCGCCGTGAACGCCTGGTTACGTTTGCCCGCCGCCGTCTCGCCGCGCAATTGAGTAAGCGCGGGGCTTCAAACGCAGAGATTGCGGCCGCGTCGGAGGTGCTCGATCCCGAGGCGCTCATCATCGGTTTTGCGCGTCGCTTCGCCACCTACAAGCGGGCGAACTTGTTTTTGACCGATCCGGAGCGTCTGTTGCGTTTGTTGAAAAATGACGGCCGTCCGATTCAAATGATCATCGCGGGCAAGGCGCATCCCCAGGACAATCAGGGCAAGGAACTTATCCGTAATATCATCCACTTCGTGCGGCGACACGATTGCCGAAATCAAATCGTCTTCCTTGAGGATTACGACATCAACGTCGCCCGGTACATGGTCCAGGGCGTGGACTGTTGGTTGAACACACCGCGCCGCCCGATGGAGGCGAGCGGAACCAGCGGAATGAAGGCGGCTGTCAACGGTGTGCTGAACATCAGTATTTCCGACGGCTGGTGGTGTGAAGCAGAAGAACTTGGCGAGAACGGATGGACCATCGGTCATGGCGAATCCTACGCGAATCCCGACGAACAGGATATGGTGGAGAGCCAGATGCTCTATGAGCTTCTGGAGCGGGAAGTCGTACCGATTTTCTACGATCGCAGCCGGGACGGGTTGCCGCGCGAATGGATCCGGCGGATGAAGTCCGCGATTCGCACGATTTCCCCGGTATTCAGCACCCATCGGATGGTGCAAGAGTATGCCGAGCGCTTTTACCTGCCATGCACGGTTCGGCGCAACAGCTTGAAGGACAACAAGCGAGCACGTTCCATAACCTTGACCAAGTGGAAGATGAAGGTCCATTCCTCTTGGTCCAAAGTGCATTTCCTCGAAGTCGAGTCCGGTCCCACGGAAGGCCTGCTGTACAGTACATCGCTCCCGGTGAAGGCGAGTCTCCAGCTCGACAAGTTGAAGGATACGGACGTTACGGTCGAGATTTACTATGGCGATGTCGATCCCTACGGCCGAATCACGAACGGCCGCGCCTCGGAAATGAAGTGCACGGGGAAATTGGAAGGCGGGATCTTTCAGTTTGAAGGCGAGATTTATTGCGACAAGACCGGTCAGCAGGGGTTCACCGTCCGTGCTGTGCCGACGCATCCGGATCTCCATCACAAACACGAGACGGCACTAATCGTTTGGGCGTAGCGGTTACGTTGTCCGGCGTCCTGGCCCGCGTTTTGTCTTCGTTTTTCTGCTGGTATACGGCTGCAAACTATTTCAAAGGCTGGTGAGGATCCAGATACCATGATTATTGTTATGGCCTCTCGCGACAGGGAGGACATCGAGCGGGTCGTTCGCAAAGTCGAGGAGTTCGGCTACCAGGCCCATTTGATCGAGGGCGTGGAACGCACGGTAATCGGTGCTGTGGGCGACGAGCGTACCAAGCAGCGGCTCCTGTCCCTCGAATCGATGCAAGGTGTCGAAGCGGTCGTACCGATTCTGAAGCCCTTCAAGTTGGCCGGTCGTGAACTTCGCCACGAAGATAGCGTGGTGAATATAAGCGGCGTGAAGATCGGTGGGGCTCATTTTTGCGTGATGGCCGGTCCCTGTTCCGTGGAAAGCCGGGAGCAGATCCGCGAAACCGCCCAGGCCGTGAAGGAATGCGGCGGCAACATGCTGCGGGGTGGCGCGTACAAGCCGCGCACATCGCCGTACAGTTTTCAGGGGCTGGAAGAAGAGGGGCTGAAACTTCTTCAAGAAGCGAGCCGTGAATCGGGGCTCCCCTTCGTGACCGAGGTGATGACGCCGGAGCAGGTGCCGTTGGTGGAGTCGTACGCGGACATGCTGCAAATCGGCGCGCGCAACATGCAGAATTTCGGATTGCTGAAGGCAGTGGGCAAGACGCGCAAGCCGGTCTTCCTCAAGCGCGGCATGATGTCGACAATCAACGAGCTGCTCATGTCGGCGGAGTATGTCATGTCCGAAGGCAATCCGAACGTCGTGTTGTGCGAACGGGGCATCCGGACCTTTGAAACGGAGACGCGGAACACTTTTGACATTTCCGCCGTCCCGGTGCTCAAGAAACTGAGCCACCTGCCGGTGGTGGTCGATCCGAGCCATGCAACGGGACACTGGGACCTGGTGATCCCGATGGCCAAGGCGGCAGTCGCGGCGGGGGCAGACGGACTGATGGTGGAGGTGCACCCACGGCCCGTCGAAGCGTTTTCCGACGGGGCGCAATCGCTGAAACCAAAACGATTCCGGGAACTGATGGAAGGCATCCGGCCGTATCTCGAATTGGCCGGTAAGACGTTGGGGTAACGATGGCGGAGCAGGAAGTCGAAGAACGGAACGATGACTCGCTTGATGAGCCCGTGGAGTCGCTGGGACGGGACGAAACGCGCAAGGCATTGCACGCGCTATTGTTTGTTAGCGATCGCCCCTTGAGCGCCGATCGTCTGGCCGAAGCGATGGGCGACATCGACCGTGATGTGGTGGCGACCTTGCTGGACGAACTGCGCGAAGAACTGGATGCGCAAGGCGCACCCTACTTGCTCCGCGAAATCGCGGGGGGGTACCAGCTCACGACCAAAGGCGATTACGCGCCCTATATCCGCCGCTTGCTTCAGATCAAGAAGAGCAACCGCCTGTCGCGCGCCGTATTGGAGACGCTTGCCATCATCGCGTACAAGCAGCCGGTCACGCGGTCGGAAGTAGAAGCGGTGCGGGGCGTCAGCGTATCGCACGCCTTCGATATCCTTCAGGAAAAACGATTGATCAAAGTGGCCGGCGTCGCTGAGGTGCCGGGCCGTCCCCGATTGTATCGCACCACAGAAGAGTTTCTCGTGCATTTCGGCATCAAGAGCCTGAAAGAACTTCCCAGCATCGAGGAACTGCGCGAGACGGGATAGACTCCCATGCGCCTCCAGCAGTTTATAGCCTCCTGTGGTGTTGCTTCCCGGCGCGCCGCCGAATCACTTATCTCCGAGGGCCGCGTGACGGTCAATGGCGAGACCGCCCGGATTGGCGCATCGGTCGATCCTGGTGTCGACTCCGTTCACGTGGACGGACGGCTGCTCACGTCCGAGCAAAAAGTCTACCTGCTTCTCAACAAGCCTCGCGGTGTCGTTACGACCGTGAAAGACACCCATGGACGAGGCACGGTGCTCGATTGTTTTGATGATCTGGACGCACGCGTGTTTCCCGTTGGGCGTCTTGATCTGGACGTGGATGGCGCGCTGTTGTTGACCAACGACGGTGACCTCGCCTACGCGCTGACCCATCCCCGCTTTGAGGTGAAGAAGACGTACCATGCTTGGGTTCGCGGGGAGGTGTCTCTTGAAACGGCGGCCCGCCTTGCACGGGGCGTGCAGTTGGACGACGGAATGACGGCACCCGCCCGCGTCAAGATACTAAGTCGCGCTCGCGGCCGCACGCGAATAGAACTCGTAATCCACGAGGGCCGGAACAGAGAAGTGAAGCGCATGTGCAAGGCGGTCGGCCACCCGGTGAGAGAATTGACGCGCGTCGCCTTCGCGGGTCTTTCGGTGGGAGAGCTTTCGCCCGGCACTTGGCGGCATCTGACGAGAGGAGAAGTCAAAGATTTGCGCGCAATGGTCCAGCCACGGGATTCGTCGACCGCCCCACGAAAGCATCGCAAATGACGCACGCCGGCAGGCCATGGACACCGCGTCCGCTCCCAGACCATACTCGCCAAGCCTTGTGGCAACGGAGGCTGCGGCTCGAAGAAGAGTTCAGGCGCGAGCGTAGGGCGGGAAAGGGGGACATTGGGGACCGGTTGTCCCGGTCGCAGGTTCCTGAATGGTGCTTGCGCGCGGCCGGTCTGTGGAAACGGGGAATCCGAAACGCCCATCGTCTCCGTTTGGCTCAACATACCCTGCGCTTGCCGAAGTTGCCGGACTTTCTCATCGGTTATCGAATCCTGTACGTAGCGGATTTCCACTTCCACGATCGGTTTCCAGAGTTCGCGCCGATAGCACGCGAATTGTTAGCCGGGGCCGAATCCGATATCTGTCTATTCGGTGGAGACTATCGATTCGCCCACGATGGTGATTTCGCTCATGTCTTTCGCGACATGGCTGTTGTTCTGGAGGGGGTCAACGCCCGTCACGGTGTACGTGCGATCCTGGGGAACCACGATCTCTCCGATTTCGTAGAGCCGTTCCGAACCCTGGGCATCAACATGCTGGTAAATGAAAACCGGCGAATCGATACTGGTGAAGGTTTGTTCTGGGTTGCTGGGGTGGACGACCAACACCGCTTCCACTGCGAAAGTTTACCCTTAGCCATGGAGGGAATTCCGCCAGGAGACTTCAGCATCCTGCTCGCCCATTCGCCTGAACTGGCATTGAGCGCCCCGGGCTACGGAATCGATCTGTACTTGTGCGGGCATACCCACTGGGGCCAGATCCGGTTTCCCCTCGTGGGAGCGTTAACGTATAACTCGCGATGTTCGTCCCAGTACTGCATGGGACTGTGGGAGAGTAAAGCGATGTTGGGTTACACCACCGCAGGCATCGGGACCACTGACCTTCCCATCCGGTACAATTGTCCGCCCGAAGCCTGTTTGCTGACGCTAGCCCGCCTCTGATTGCTGTGCCATCTCGGGGCGCCACACGAGCACTTGCGCTTTGCCTTGCTTCTTTGCGCGATACATGGCGGCATCGGCGCGGTTGCACAACGTGGTGAAGTCTTCTCCATCGCGTGGGGCCTCCACGAGTCCCGCGCTGAACGTCAGCGGTCCCGCACCGTCGGATTCCGAGAGTTGTTGGAATGTGGAGTGCATACGCTCGATGATCCGGCGGCCGATATCTTCCGGTGTTTCGGGAAAGTAGAGAATGAACTCTTCGCCGCCGTACCGGCCCACGATGTCGACCGTCCGGATGTCCTTGGTCAGGGCACTCGCCAAGTGACCCAGCGCGTGGTCTCCGGCGGCGTGGCCGTACTTGTCGTTCACCTGTTTGAATTCGTCAATGTCTAGAAAGACAAGAGTGGCAACCGCGGGATAGCGCTTGATTCGGGCGAGTTCGCGTTCGATCTCGCGTTGCAGTGTCTGCCGGTTGAGCAGCTTGGTGAGCGGGTCGAGCCGCGCCACCCGCGCGTAGTTTTCGTGCCTGCGCAATACCGCGTGAACGCGAGCCAGCAGCACCTCCGGATCGAATGGTTTGGTTACGTACTCGTCGACGCCCATTCCCAAGCCGAGAATCTGGTCCTCCGCGGTGGATTTGGCGGTGAGGAAGATGAAAGGAATCTCGCGCATGACGAGGTCCTGGTTGATGCGATCGCGCAGCGCGAACCCGTCCATCTCCGGCATCATGACATCGCAAATAATAAGATCGACGACGACGATGTCGAGCTTGTGAAGTGCGCTGAGCCCGTCTTCCGCATTGAACACCTGAAAGCCGGCCTCGGAAAGGTTGTACGTGAGCAGCTCGGCCGTATGCGGATCGTCTTCGACGACAAGGACCGAGTACGTCTTGGGCTCTTCTGTAACCGAGTTTTCCATTCGGATCAGGATCCCCCACCGTCAGTTTGCGCAGGCGTTTTCAGAGGCAAACGAACGACAAACGTCGTGCCCCTATCCATCTCACTTCGGACCGCCACCGTGCCGCCATGGAGTGTAACCATTTCCTTGACCAGGAACAATCCCAACCCGGCGCCCGCCGATTTTCGCGTCCCCCCCTTTACCTGGTAGAAGCGCTGAAAGATATTGTCGATATGCTCTGGTGGAATGCCGATTCCGGTATCGGTCACCTCGATAACCACGTCGTCAAAATCTTCATAGGCTGCAATTGTGATGCTTCCTCCGGAATTGGTGAACTTGATGGCGTTCTCAAGAAGATTGCAGATGATGGTGTGGAGCTTGGTCGGGTCCGCGTAAAGTTGCGGCAGATTCTCCGCGACCGTCTGGGTGTACTGGATTTGTTTCGACTCCAGCGCCGACGCGAGTGAGGCCACAGCGGCTGCGAGTTGGGCGGACACGTCGATCATCGTGCGATTCAGGACCTGGCGGCCCGATTCGATGGAACCAATTTCCAGCACTTCCTCGATCAGCGCCATGAGGCGTTCGGCCTCTTCGTCAATGATATGGAGGAAGTGTTCGCGCTTTTCGCGTGGCATATGGGGATTGCGGAGCAGGGTGTTGGCAAACCCTTTGATGGATGTCATCGGCGTTCGCAGTTCATGTGATACGCCTGATACGAAATCGGTTTTCATCTGATCGATTTCGCGTTCCTTGGTTACGTCGTGGAGGATCGTCACGTAGCAGTCTTCACCTTGAATCAGTTCCGGTATCCGCGAACGCGTGACCGATAAGGTTCGGTTGATGGGCTCTTCCAGATGGACGTCGGCCTTGGCGATATCTCTGCCGGATTCCGCCGTTTCCCGCCACATGGCGCGAAACGCGTCGTCTTCCAATAGGGCCAGGAAATCCGTGGCCAGGGGTTCGCGTTCGGCGAATCCAAGGAGCCGTTGTGCGGTATGGTTCATCATGAGCACACGGTCGCGCGTGTCGGTTACCACGACCCCTTCGCCGATGCCGCGCAAAATCGTTTCGAGCCGATTGCGTTCTTGTGCCAGGATTACCGCCTTGCGGCGGTTGTCGGCTTCAATTTCGCGCCGTTCCACGGCTTCGCCGAGCGTGCGCGCGACGGCGTCGAGCAGTTTTCGTTCGGAGGCGAGAAATGGTTCGCTCAAAACGGTGGCGTGGACGTCTTCCACGTAGAAGACCTGCACCATTCCTCGCGCCTTCCCGTCCACGATAACCGCCGCGGATTGACCCCACTGCGTTTCCTCAAAACGCTTGCTCGCATACTCGACGCCATCCAGCAGGATTCGCGCCCGCGCGAGATCGGGGAACCGCCATGCCGGAGGAATGAGCATCACGAGGTCTTCACAGATTTCCGCCACGGTTTCTCGTGTGCGGAGTGATTCCGCCAATCCATAGATGCACGAGAGCTCTTTCAGTTGTTGCTCGAAGGTGACGAGGACGCGCTGGAAGCGGGACTCCGCCTGCCTGCGTTGCAGTTCTCCGGCCGCGCAGGAAGCAAACAGACGAAGCATGGTGTCTCGCGAGGTAGTATTCTCCAGCGGATTGCGGTGAAACCCGCCCAGAAACGCGATTCGCTCTCCCTCTCCGTGCTGCACGGTGATTCCGATGAAACTTTGGGCTTTCAATCGCTTGGATAGGGGGCAACCAGGATACTTCCGGGAAACACCGGACCGGACGGTGTGCACGGCAGGCGTCGACTCCAGCACGTCTTGAAACGGAGTGCCGTTCAGGGGGAACTCGGGTTCGTCGATGAACAAACCGTCGCTCCATGTCGCGATGGGCACGGCGTGCCCGCCTCGGGCTTCCGAATAGGTAGCGACGGTGGCATAACCCATCCCACACGATTGTGCGAGGTTGCGGACGAGAGCGTTGAACAGGTTGTCTTGCGTGAGGGCTCGCGTCACTTCCAGCATTGCGCGCAAATCGGTGTGAGCGAGGTGGACGTCTGAAATGTCCCGTACGTACAGGTAGCTGCAATGGGATTGCGGAACGCCTTGAATCATAAACCGGTAGAGGCGGTTCTCGACCTGCGCGCAGAGTGAGAGTTGGTTTCCCTGCTCAACGAGGGTTTTCAGATCCAGATTTCCGGCGGACGGCAGGAGGGAGGATAGCGGCGTACCCTCGGTCACGGCGAACGTGTGTCGTGCCGCAGCATTCCCGCCGATGAGCCGGCTTGCAGTATCCACCACGAGTATGGGATCTGGGTGGAGTTCCTCGGCAAGCCCCAATTCTGCTGAAAGCTGCTTCCGCGTCATTCATTTACCCCTACAATCCAACCGCCTCGGCTAAACTGTACCTGAATTGGAAAGGTTCTGGCGAGTTCGCGTCGGCATCGGCACGGCACAACCTCTGCCGCCGCTGAGCATCGCAAAGACGCATGAGGTGAATTGCAGTTGGCAATGGGGCATCCAACTCGCGGAGTGGCGATCGATGTGCGGAACCGGGGCCAATCGGATGCTCTTGGCGGTCAAGCCGTGAGAATGCTATTTCGCCTGGCGACGCTGCCGTTTGAGAAAACCCAACCCCAGCAGTGTGGCCAGTGCGAGACCAAGCACCGCCGAATCGCCATATCCCGCTTGCGCAGTTTCCCCTTGTTTCGGGGTCACGCGATTGAAGCAGGATTGGGCGGGACGCACCTCTCTCCGGAACGTCGCCGCCTGATTCGGATTTCCCGCCAGGTCTGTGCACACGTTGGCCCGGATATCCGCGCCGATCGTCCCGGAAACGCGAAGCGGGGTGAGGGTGAAGTAGTAGGTGTTCCCCGAGCCGGAGAACCCTCCAAGTTCCGCGTTCAACGGCGTGATGTCCGCGACCTCGAAACCGGTCACTTCATTGCTGAACGTGACGGTGACGGGAATCACGGTGATGATGTTCGTTGGGTCGGGCACCGTGGACGTCATCGTGACGGTAGGGCCGACATTGTCAAAACTACGACTGAAGGTCTGGGCTTCCTCGTTTCCGTTGCCAGCCCCGTCCACGGCCACATCCGCCGCGATGTCTGCCTCGACGATGCCGACGGTCGCTGGCACGAGGTCAAAAGAGTACGACGAGCCGGTGCCGTCGAAGTTCTCGATGGTGGCGTTCGTAACAACGACGTCGGCCTCTACGAACCCGGTAACCGCCTCGCTGAAAGTGACGGTTACGGGGATGGGGGTGAGGTTCGTGGGGTTGTCGGCCGTCGAGGCGATTGTGACGGTCGGGCGAACGAGGTCGAAGTTCTTGATGTACTGCCGATCCGCCTCCGCGATGCAGGCCAGTGCGTTACCCTGCAGGGCCGCGAGCTGTTGACACTTGACGCGCGCTTCGACTTTGCTCGGCTGCCCCGTGACGTAGTTCATCACCGCGCAGGTTTCGCCCGGCGCCAGGGTCAACGTGTACTCCCAGAAGGGCTGGTCGTTGCCCGTGAGAAAGTCGATGTCGGTGATGCCAATCTGTCGATTGGGTCCCTGAAATACGTGGCCGAGGCGCGGCGAGGGCGAGACACCGCCCGTGTAGTTCTCAAAGCTGACGGCCCAGTTGTCGGACGTCGTCGCAGCTGCGGGCGGCGTAGAGGTCTCGACCAGAACGGTATCCGTATCCGAACCCAGGTCGTTGAAAATCGTCACCATCACGTTCTGGTTTGTGCCGCCGGTATTCGTGAACACATTGATCCAACGGCAGAACTCGTCGTTGTCCGGAACGAAAACGCGGCGGCTCACCTCGATGTCGCCAATCATCTGCGGCGCGAACAGGAATTGCCGGTTCGAGCAATCGCCATCTGGAGCCGTGCCACCGTTCATGTTGTATACGACGCCGTTGACGAACATGTTGCCATAGCCGTCAAAGGCGTTGGCCAGGGGCGCTATTGTGGAGCCGCCGGCGCTGGTGGTCGCGGTCACCGAGGTGGTATAGGAGGCATCGCTTATCGCACCCGAAGCCATGGTGCTTGTGGAGAACGTGATATCGGAGTTGATGAAATATTCCAGACCCGACGCGTCCACCAGTGACAGGCTGCCGACACCCGCCGTCGCCGACTGGGCCAGGACCATCGCCGTAATGCCAACCACAACGCTAAACCGTTTCATGGACTACTCTCCCTGGTGGACTGGCTTTCGCCTTTCCAACGACCCCCTGGTTTCAGGCGCAGAGATACCGGCGCCGCATTCCAACACGTGCCGATTCCCTTAACACTATACTCAAAACAGGTCTCTGTTACGTGCTTCTGTCATAACCTCAGACGTCGCATCCCCTTGTGCATTCGATGATCGCGGCAGGCGACATTTCCGGACCCATCGAATCAAGGCGATTCCATTCGTCCGGTGCAACGCGCTTTCCAATCGTTTCAAAGAAGCTGTTCCGCTCAGTAGCGCTGGAAAAACTTCCGCGGGACCATGCGCTCGTATACCCCATGCCGCAGCGGGCCTGCATCGCGGTATGGCCGTACATCACCATGGCGCCCTCGATCGCGGGCTCGACCAGTGGCTCCATTTCCGGCGCGTCGAAATCGTCCACGTGGCGTTGGCCGTGGGCATTCATTTCTGTGCCCACCAGCACCGGGAGATCCCGTTCCCGCGCCAATTCAATGATTCGGTGCAGTTCGGAGACCTTCCTGGATTTGGCATCCGGATCCTTGATGTTCCAATTCCGGTCGGGAATGATGTTGATGGCGGCAACGCCGTGGCTCATTGCGAGGACCAGTAATTCCTCGATGTCCTGTTCGCCGGTACTGGTGCCGTCGAGCCACGCGTACGTCGGAATGGCGCCCGCGTCGAGGAGAAACGCTGTCACTTCCTTGAATTCCGGAAAGTCGGGTCCTTCAGGCTTCACGTAGCCTACGCCTCCTGCTTTCATGACTTTGGATCGGAAGAAGGCGTGGAATACTGGCGGTTCGTCGAACATCTTCTTGATCTGTTCCTCGTCGCCGCTCAGCGTCGTTGCCCAGAACTTGGCGCGTTCGTCTGAATCAGGAAAGACTTCGCGCGACTTGCGGTCAAAGGCAATACACAAATGGCGTTCCGTCGCGTTTCCACTCGGTGTCAGCGGCAAAACGTCCCCCTCAAAGTCCAGTTGCACGGACCCCATGTGGGGGTTAATCCTCGCGAGCATCGTTTGGTTGCGTTGCTGGGCAGTTTCTTTGAGTTGGGGTAGGAGGCCGGGATTCGTAAGTCCAGACGCAGTAAAGCCCGCGCCCATGTAATAGGCGATTCCGGGTTCACCCGGGGAGTTGATTTCCCGCGTGGAAAACTCGGGCAGGAATATCCGGGTTTCGAGTCCGGCGCAGCCGCGCAGCCCCAGCAGGCGGCAGGCATCCAGAAACTCGTCCACGCCATCCAGAACGTCGAAGTCGACGAGGCCGACGGCGGCGAGACCGGCGGTTCGAGCCTTCCAGGCGACGCAGGCTGGTGAGTAGCCGTAGCCGTTGAAGGAATAGAAGGAATGGCAGTGCAGGTTGACCGCTTTCCGCGTCTCGGGGAGTTCGATGGTCCCCGCGCGCGCCAAGTCCCAGAGTTGCTCCAGCGCGGTCCAACGCATCCGCGGGTCGAAATCGTTCAACTGTGCTTCCAGAACGCCCTGATTCGGAGGCATTTCGTAGTACTCCACTCGGTAGAATCTTCGTGGTTGCTGTGCGCTGGCACGCGGCCACGCGCCGGCGGCGGGCACTTATCCCCAGCGGGTATAGTACCTTCAAAGCGGGCCGAAGCCCAAATCGATGAAATAGCCCGCAGCTTTGCCCCTTTGATTCGTGGGCGGAACGCGTCGGGTTACGAGGTCGATTTGATATACTTGTGGCTGGAGAATGTGGAGATCGCGCTTCAGCGCGTTGCAAAAATCCGATTGCTTCGAGTGGCGGGTTTAATAGGAGGGCGGGTTTTCCAACCCGCCACAGTCGCCGCTTAATGGGGAAATCTAAATGAGAAATGGGGGATGGGTCGCCACAAGCCGTTTCCGGTAAGGAATCCGGCGTACCGGCACACAGTCATTGGCGTGGCGGGTTGGAAAACCCGCCCTCCTATGCACCCCTGTTCGGGATGCCGAACGGATGCGGGGCACGGAACGATCAAAGGGGGAAATGAATCTTGAATCATCCTATCTCACGCCGCGCCTTTTTGAAGTATTCTGCATCGGGCGTTGTCATTGCCGCGACAGGTTGCGTCACGGCCTCGGTTAAAGTGTTAGAGCCATTCTCCTGGAGCCCCGCGCTCGAAACGTATCGTGAAGAGAAGACCGGCGCCCTGGTGCGTCGGCTGACCCGCGATGCCGCGCGGGACGAAGTGATCTATCAGACCCATCCCATGTGGGTCGAGGGAATGGAGTACCTCGTCTTCAATTCCGACCGCAGTAGCGGCGGTATGCAGCCGCACATTCTCAAGGCGCGCACGGGCGATGTTCGTCCTTTGTCGGAGCAACCCATCAGCAGCAGCGTGGTCGCGCGCAAGAGCGCGGCCGTGTATGCATTGCGGGAAAATGCGATATGGGCCTACGACGTTGTGCGAGCGTTCGAGGAAGGGAGCCCCGGCAGATGGGTGGCCGACTGGCCCGAGGGCGTCGGGCATCAAGGCATGTTTTCGTTGGACGCCACTGAGCGGGTCTTGTACGGCGGTGCCACATTCGAGCCGGAGAAGCGGTGGGGAATCGTCGCGCTGGATCTCCCGCGCGGAACCTGGCGGACCGTGGTCGAGGTGGACTTTCTCGTAGGCCACGTCCAGGCCCATCCCGATATTACCGGCCTGATTAGCTTCTGCTGGGAGACCGGCGGCGACGCGCCGCAACGCATGTGGATTGTCGATGCGAAAGAGGGCGAGCCGCAACCATTTTACAAAGAAACCTACGAGGAGTGGGTGACCCACGAAGTGTGGTGGGGACCGAACCAGATGCTCTTCACCATCTGGCCCTACGACGATGCGCACAAAGCTCAGCCTCACGGCGTCGCGGTAGTGGATTACCCCTCAGGCGATCATCGCATCGTGTATCAGATGCCCGCCTGGCACACCGCCGGAAGCCCGGACGGACGCTGGGTCATGGCCGACGACTTCGACCGTAACCTGTGGCTCATCGATCCCAACACGGGTGAACGCCGCTTGCTTACTCAGGGTCACAACACCAAAGGCGTCGATACCCACCCCCACGCGTCCTTCACTCCCGACAGCAAGGGGATCGTCTTTACCTCCAGCAAGTTCGGCAACGCGGACGTGTTCCTGGTCGAGATTCCGGAGTGGGAGTCGTTGCCGACGGAATAGCCGGGTTGGTAGCACTCCCCCGCGGAAGGTCAATTGCCTTTCTATTCCGCTTGCTCCTGCAAGCGCCACTTGACCGTGTGCGCTTCGCGGAGGTCGTCGAACCGCACCGTGGGGCAATAGCCGCCGCTGTTTACGGTGGCGCGGTTCGCCGGTTCCGCGAGGAGGATCTCGGTGTTGGGCGGGAACACCATGGACACCGTGTTTTCCGGTCCAAGCGCGGTGTTGTTGTGGAAGACCCAGTCGCCGTTTTCCTCTTTGTAGATGCCCCATTGCTGTCCTTCATGGGCCATCGTTTCCGGTTGCAGGTCACGGACCCAGACGGTGTAGCGAATCCAGTCCCGCCGGTCGATGGGCGTGCGCAATTCGGCTTCGTAGCGCCACAGGCGATCCCCAGCTTTCACGGCCTGCCAATCCAACTCGTTGCCGTATTCGTCGTACCACTGCATCTGGTCCCGGCCCAGTTCGAAACCATCATACTGATACACCGTCCGGACCGGCACGTCTTGCCAGTTCTTCTGCTCCACGTGGAACGCGGTGGTTGCCGTACCGTCCGGCGCGAACCAGTAGGTCGCTTCCGCGCGGCCGTCGAAGACCTTGCGCGCGTTTTGCCAGACCCAGAACTCGGCGGCTCCGACCGCGGGAATGGCAATGGCCGCCGAGCAAAGGTACCCCAGCGTCTTCATCGAAACCCGATTCAACAGGCTACGCATCGTCATGGTCGGCACCTCCTTCGCCTTCGCTAGCCGTGGGCGATATCGCATCCAAGCGCGCGGCGATTTGTGACAACTGCAACTGCACTTGCTTGATCTCTTTTGACGTGGCCATGCGGCTGTCGACGACCCAATACCAGAGTTTTAACAGGACGCTGGATTCCAAGCCGATCATCAGCAGGAAGAAGCCCAAGAGCATTTCCCGGGTGTCGCCCGCATGGGCAATCCACCACGCGCCGAAGTAGAGAAAACCGGTGCAGACCAACAACGACAGTGTCAGCCGGACCATCATCTTTTTGCGCTGGTAGTCGAACTCTTCGACCACTTTGCGCCGCGCGTCTTCGTCCGGCGCGTCGTCCAACTCCATGACGCCCCAGATAAACTCGTGCAACCGCCGTTCTCCGTTTTTCATGGGGTCGTTTCCTCCAGGCGCCGGCGCAACTGTTGCCGGCAGTGGTACAGGCGGGACTTCACCGTGCCCGGGGATATCCCCAGCACCTCTGCAATCTCCGCCACGCTCAACTGTTCAAAGTAATAAAGGTTCACCAACGCGCGCTGTTCCGGCGACAAGATTTCGAGCGCCGCCTCCAACGCGACGTCCTTGCCGTCCGCGCGCGGCGGTGAGGGAGGCGCATTCGCCAACTCCTCGAATGCGTGGTCGCGTCGTCGCCGCCGTTGCTGTTTCCGGATCCAATCGATTGCCTTGCCGTGCAGAATCCGAAAAGCCCACGCCGGAAACGCTACCGGGTCGTCCAGATGGCCCAGGTTGCGGACCATGGCCATCCAGGCGTCCTGGGCCACGTCTCGCGCTACCTCACCGTCGCCTGTCAACGCACACGCCTGCCGCACCAACCGGGGATGCCAGCGCCGCACCAATTCGTCCAACGCCCCCGCGTCCCCCGCCTGGCTAGCCGCCACGAGCCATTCGTCGTACAGCTTGTCCCGCTGGTTCATACACATAAAGGTCGCGCGAAGAGGGGAGATGGTTCAATCAGGGGGTGGTGAGGTCGTCGTCTGTTCAGATTTATACGAGCGAACAACGCGCTTTCACGTCTCACGCATGTTCATCGTAGAGGGGGCCTGGTCTGTGCTGGCCCCCTCTGTGCAATCGGCTTCATTACCGCTCGGCTGCTTCTTACTCGGAAGTTGTTGCTGACTGCGTGGCTCCTTTCATGGCATCGCACGCTTCTTGCGTGGTCCACACGGTGTTGGCAAGGAAGCGGAAATTGATGGCCGCGCTTTCGTAACCGATCCACCGGGCACGACTGGGGCAGCTGTCGCCATGGCGCCTGCCGGAATTGTTAGTTCATTCTGACTATCCCGGAAACTGCGTCAGTCCGTGTTTGGAGACAGAGTGTATTCAACATTTCACTTCTTTCCGGCTGGCGAGTTCTCCGGCCAAAGTTTTTGCACGCTCGTGGGCAGCGGCTTTTGAAGCTGCGTGACGGCCGTCACCGAATTCTTGAAAGTCTATGTGAATCACGAAGGGGTCCGTGTCGACACCGAGAAAATGCTTGCATGAAGTGATGTGTGTTTCGAGGTGATTGTGCGGAAAGTTCACCTCGCCTGGCCCGAAATGCGCCTCTCCACGGGACGAGAGAATGACAAGAGATTTTCCGGAGAGCACTGCCTCAATCGGTTTGTCTCCGCGTTCCAGGTCAAAAGTGAAAGTCTTATTTATTCGTATTACTTGGTCGAACCAGGCTTTCAGCGCTGCCGGCATCCCATAGTTGTACATTGGCGCCGCGATTACAATTACGTTTGCTGCCTCTACCTCGCGGATAATCTCGTCTGAAAATGTGAGCACTGCGAGCTCATCTTCGGATATTTGATCGGGATCTTTCGCAAATGCCGCTGCAATCCAAGCTTCGGTCACGAATGGCGGAGGATCGTCCGCGAGGTCGCGCGTTACGATTTCAACGTCCGGTTCGTGCGACCGCCACGCAGAGAGGAATTCCTCCGTTAGCGCTCGGGTCAACGATCGGTTCTTTCGGGCACTTGCTAGTATGCTAAGTATTTGTGTCATAACCGTGTCTCCTTTACCCCATTACAGGGTCGCCGTGTCTCCTTGATCATGCTGGCAAGGGGAAGTGCCGGGGGGGTGGAGGGAGCCCGGTGCCGGCTCCCTCCACTGGGTTGGGCGAGAACCTGTCATGCGGCTACTTCGTCCGCGCGGCTTTCTGTATGTGACCGCAT